>JAOZSO010000170.1:0-7253 GCA_029939655.1 Desulfobacterales bacterium | reverse complement strand
CCCGTGGCAATGACCACCCGAATTATGGCACGATCATTGATTTTCTTCAAAATATTGAACCTGGTAAGTCAAAACTTCCAATTCTGAATTTTTCCAGGCATCGGAAGGCAGGCCGGCTTTCCTGCACAGATGGGTAAGAAAATCTTCAGGCCTGGGCAACTGCTCCCATACCTGGGGTAAAAAGGTGGCGCCGGAATGGCCTTTTCGAATAATGACCCCGTCAACATGGGCGCGAAGCTTTTTGATTAGATCTTGCTCATCCCGGAATACAAGTGGTTGTGGTTCCGTTAATATACTGACCTCTATCTCTGTCCGGTCCAGTTCATCTTTCGACAGAGGAGAAAAACGGGGATCATGAAAAGCCGCATTTACCGCATTGCGCTTGACGCCATGTAAAACAGCTTCCGTCGATGTCAGGTTGCCGATACACCCCCGCAATTCCCCTTTGATTTTAAGCGTGACAAAAGTTCCGTAATGTAACTTAAAGCGATCATCTTTCAGGGCCGAAAGCAGATCTTCGGAGACGGGCTCGGAATCATCAACTCCCAGTTTATCCATTATGGTTTTGCGGGCCAGTTTTACCAGCACCTGGCCCTGCGCTTCACTGAATTTCGCACCGGTGTTGTCTCTATTTTCCATAGACAGGTCTTCCCAAAAGGCGATGGCGGCATATCCCACTACCCGTGATCGATCACCTGCAGTGTCACCGCTGTTGGAATAGTGGAGAAGTAACGGGTGCCAGTGATGACGCCGGGCTATTTCTGTCAATATTAAAAGCGGACTCTTTCCGCAGGCCCTGTTATCCATCTTGACCAGCTTATCCGGTTTCAGGTTTACGATTTCTTCAATGGTTTCGCGATCCCTGACAACCGCTTCAGCATAGGAAAGAAAATGAGAAAGATCGGAGCTGACCACCAGCAGGGTATCGATGTCAATAATTGAATCCAGGGCATTTGATATCTGCAGCACGTCGCCATGCCCAACTATAATCGGTACCAGTTGAAAATCATTGAGGTAGCGTTGTAAAAAGGGCAGGATCACTTCCAGTGAATGTTCTTTGTCCTGGGATACCGGCAAAGATTGAAACAGATCCGGCTGCAGTCGCAATTTCGCGCTGTCTTTGTGAAGATTGATTTTCCCCAGGGGGGTTTCATACGCAGTAACGTCACAGATGGCTGCGTTTTTGAATCCGATACGATGATCGGGCCCCAGCAGAATTACTTTGGAAAATTGATCAGCCGACAGAACCCGGGCTGCGTGAGCTGCGGTCCATCCCGAGTAAAGATAGCCGGCATGAGGCATGATAATGGCTCTAAGGCGTTTGTTTTTGGGAATTTGGAGGTGGGTTTTATGCGCTTTGCTGGTGAGTTGATCGATGTTCTGCCCTAACTCAGAAGGATCAGCTTCGTAAAAATGGCCGGCCCAGACCGATTTGCGGACGGTTTCCGCAGGGACAGCGTGAGGGGGTAACGGGACGGACAAAGCGAGAGCTAACACGAGGAATAAGAGCGGATTGGACATAGCCTTCATAGGACAGAACCCAGTATTTATATGAGGAGTAAACAGCTAATAAATACACGGGTAACCAAAGGCTGTCAAATAATTTGAAAGGTTTCGGGTGTCAGGAGAATTGAGGTCATATACTGCCCGGCAGAGGTAGGTCATTTATCCAGGGTCAGGATGCGCAGAGATGGATTTCTAGCTCATGACGGCCTGATAAACATATCCGGCGATTAAGGAGCCTCCGATTCCTATGCAAAGATAAATCGTAAACGTCTGGCGTTTAACCAGGGCAAACACGGCGGTCATGGCAGGTATGGTGGTGACCGGGCCAGCTACCAAAAAGGCCAGTGCCGCTCCGTGGCTCATTCCATTTTTGAGAAGCCCCTCAACAATTGGAATTGCACCAACCCCTGAGGTGTAGACAGGAATACCGATGGCTGTGGCAAGGGGTATAGAAAAAACCTGATTTTTGCCAAGTGCAGAGGAAATCCAAATTGGATCTATATAATGCACAATAAGAGATTCGAGAATATAAGCAATAAGCAGCCATTTGCCAAGGAATAGGGAAATATTCAAAACTTTAGGCCAAAAATCATTCCAAAATTTCGAACCAGACGGGCCGGTCGTGTCTGTATTCTCATCCGAACCGCAACATGAACTTTGAGACAAGCTCAACCCCTGGAGTTGGTTGTTTAGTATGCCGAAAGAAGACAAAGCGTATACGAGGTAACCAGCTCCTGCTCCCATTAAAACAGCTGTAACAAGCCGGGCTACAGCAAAATCCATCCCCAATACAGCACCTGTAAGAACAAATATGGACGGACTCATTAACGGAGAACTAATCCAGAACGCCATTACCGGTCCAAGCGGCACCCCGCTCGCCAATAGAGCGGCAATCAAGGGAATAACGCCACATGAACACAAGGGTATGGTGGCCCCGACAATCGCAGCACCGGCGATGGCAATTTTCTCCCTCCGGTTAAACACCGCTTTAATTCGATCTGCAAAGCCAGATACGGTCACCCATGCAGAAATACACACGCTCAATAGGAAGAAAGGTAAAATTGACCAAACATTTTTACCCACAAAGGCAAGGTTCGATAATACGTGGTACCAAAAAACTTCCGGCTTTAAACCTGGTACAATGCCGGTACTGAAAACCAAGAGAGTGATACCAGCCAGCCCGGAGAATCCGCAGATCCAGAAAGCAGTGGATTTTGTGGCAATAGATGATATTGCCGTACCTGCTGCAGTGGCGTTATCTGATAGGGTAGTTTCTTCAGAAGGACTCCCACAACAGGGCTTCTCAGATGATTTCTGAACCGGTAATCTTTTCGCTGCGTCTTCATGTTCCATGTGGCAAGAATAAACATAAAAAATTAGGGTGTCAACTATATTTAAGTTAAGGTTTGACAGAATAAAATTTATACTATATATTCCAATAAAGGAATACAAAGATAGAGGAAATGAAATCATTTATCAAGGTTATGAAGGCGTTGTCAGATCCGAATCGGGTCAAAATTGTCAAACTGCTTCAACAGAAAAAGATGTGTGTATGTGAACTCCAGGGAGCCCTTGGCATCACACAGCCAAGTGTTTCCAAGCATCTCAAGATTCTGGAAGAAGCGGGCGTGGTTGATTATCTAAAGGATGGGTTGTGGGTAAATTACTATCTATCAAGTGGGAGCGGAAGCCCCTATGTGGCTACAATACTAGGAAATTTGAAGCACTGGCTGGATGATGACCCACAAATTGTTGAATTGATAGAAAAGGTTCCATTTATAGATCGCAATGAGTTGTGCAAGAAATAATTTATTTGATAATATATAGCTATAATAACATATAAGCATATTATTTCTTAACCGTCTGATCTAATTAAGCGCTGTCAAAGGAATGGATAACGAAAAGAAAAACAAGGAGGTCTAAATGGAAGCTAAGGATGTATTGAACGAAACCTTTAAATTTCACGGGCATATCTGCTGGGCAAGCGCAATCGGAACGCGTGCGGGACTGGCGGCACTTCGTGAACTGGGTGTTGGACGTACCGGCACGTCCGGTGAACTGCATTGTATCAGTGAAATTGGTGATAATCACGGTGCGCAGTGTTTTGCAGATGGTGTTCAGTACAGCACAGGTTGCACGCTCGGCAAGGCAAACATTGAAAAAACGGGTTGGGGAAAACTGGCGATCACGCTGATTGACAAGAAAAAAGAACAGGCAATTCGGGTATCATACAAACCTGGACGACACCAAATGATTGCTGAATCCTCTTTCATGAAAAAACGCGCAGCAGGTGTTCCACCGAATCAGATCCCACAGGAAGAAGCTTGGGAGATGGTCAACATGCTTTGGGATGCCCCGGAATCCGAAGTCCTGACAGTAGGCAAGGTAGAACCTTACCCTTATGAGGACTTCGGAGAAGTGATGGGGTTGATTCCCTGTGCAAGCTGCGGGGAGATGGTGTCCAAAATGTATTTGCGGGTTGTGGGAGATAAACACATGTGTATCCCGTGTTCGGGCTACGATGGTTAATAAAAGAGGTAAAATATCGTGAACCATTTTGATGGGTTCGGTTTTGACATCGTTCTGAACCGAAAAGGAACAAACAGTTACAAATGGGACAACGCAGAGGTTCTCAATGAAAATCTGCTTCCTTTGTCAGTTGCGGATATGGATTTTGCTGTGCCTTCCGAAGTTACACAAGCACTGGTAAACCGGACTGCAAATCCGGTATATGGGTATGAGTTTCAACCGGATGCTTTAAAAGAAGCCATTATTGCGTGGGAATACAAACGGCACGGGTTTAAAGTCCGCAAAGACTGGTTACTATTTACGCCCGGAGTGGTGAACGGTTTGGCTATTTCCATCTTGTCTTTTACAGAGAAGGGGGATCGGATTGTTGTCCAGCCCCCTGTTTATCCCCCCTTTTTTAGCGTCGTTAAAGAAAATGACAGACAGTTGATCCTCAATCCGTTGCATTACGATTCCGAATCTCTCCGCTACACAATGGATTTTGATTCTCTTGAAAAAATATTTTTCGAACAAAAACCTCGACTGATGTTTCTCTGCAGTCCCCACAACCCTGTCGGACGGGTGTGGACAAGGGAAGAACTCCAAATGCAACAATCTAAAGTTGAATTTACTTTTTTCATTATATTCTGTATGATTAATTATCTACCGATTGGCTTGAGATATTTTTCCGGTTTGGATCGATGCGGAGTGAAGAAATGAAATCAAATTTCAAACTTCAGCTTCTATTAATTGACCGTGTGGGAATTATTGCTGATGTGACCGGCATTCTTGTTGACTACGGTCTGAATATTCTCTCAATGGAAGTACAGGTTGAAGGAAAATTTAAATTTGTTTATCTGGAAACAGAAAATGAGCACCCTCAATTTGACCAGGAATCGTTTTTCACAAGGGTGGAACAAATTTCCGGCTGGAGAGAAACCCGGATCATTAATAATCTTCCCCAGGAAAAAAGGGAAAGAGGTTATAAAGTCGTATTGGACAGTGTAAGCGACGGTATCATCTCCGTTGATAAAGATGGGGTTCTGACCACGATAAACCTGATGGCTAGACAGATTATTGGCATAGGTGATGACATCGAAGTGGTTGGGAAAAACTTCAAGGAGCTGGGTTTATCTGATTCGGACCTCAAGAATTGCATTTTAAGTAAAACCATAATACGAAACACAAAGAATATTACGACGGAAAAGGGCCGTTTTCAGTTCTTATCATGTTGTAAACCTATCAAAGATTCCAAAGAAAGTGTAGTGGGGGCTGTGACAATCATGAAATCCGTGAGGGAGATTGAAGACCTCGCCCAGGCGCTCTCACAGCAATCACAAATTTCCTATAGCGACATCCTCGGAAAGAGCCGTGGTATTAGAGAGGCGATTTCTCTTGCCCAAAAAATAGCTGATTCCGACGCCATCGTTTCCATCCGGGGTGAAAGCGGAACCGGTAAGGAGCTTTTTGCCAGAGCCATTCATATAGACAGCAGCAGATCAAGACCCTTTGTACCGATCAATTGCGCGGCTTTGCCCGAATCGTTATTGGAAAGCGAACTTTTCGGCTACGTGAGTGGCGCCTTCACCGGGGCCAGAAAACAGGGTAAGCCGGGACTTTTTGAAATTGCCGAAGATGGAACCGTTTTTCTGGACGAAATTGCCGACATGCCTTTGAATGTTCAGGCAAAAATACTAAGAGTTATCCAGGAAAAAAGTGTACGGCGACTCGGCAGCACGGAAGAGATTGCCGTCAATGCCCGGATCAGCACCGCTACCAATAGGAACCTTGAAATGATGGTAGAGAAAAATCAGTTTCGGGAGGACTTGTATTACCGCATTAATGTTCTGCCGATTCATATTCCGCCATTACGCCGCAGGCTGGATGATATTCCATTACTGGCGGAGCATTTTCTTTTTAGACTCAATTTAAAGCTTGTAAAAAACGTTCAAATTATTACGAAAATGGCAATTGACAAGCTTTACCAGCATTCTTGGCCGGGAAATGTCAGGGAACTGAAAAACGTTATAGAACGCGCTGCCATTATCACCGACAGCAATGAAGTCGACGAGGACTGTATCCTTTTTAGTTTTGAAGCCGGTAAAAGCAGAAAAGAGATTAAGCATGATCGAAACAAATTTATGAAAAACCGCTCCTTGAAAGATATGTTGGCGATCCACGAAAAGCACATACTTCAGGAATCAATGAAAAAAGCGCTGAGCATCCGTAAAACTGCCAGCCTGCTCAACATCTCTCACGTAACCCTCCTTAACAAGATGAAAAAGCACGATATTCATGTGGTAAAAAAATGAACCAGTGGTATTCTTTTTTACCAAACGATCAAGCCTTTTGAATTCAAATAGTTACAAAAATCCCACCAAAAAAGCGGTACATTTATTTACCAAAAAAGCATACGTGTTTTTCCACACACTATTCTGAGCTTGAAACGCGTAGGGATATTCCCTTTTCTCTTAATAATTAATTGTTATAATAACAGCATGTTATAGTTGCATTGGTTCATGATACCCTTTTAACAGATCTAAAACAACACTCCTCGGTTTTCTATCTATCTATTGGCATGGTGTTTGCAAAATAATTTTAGACGAATCAATCGAAGCTTATCAGCCCTGAGAATAATCATGACAACTCAATTAAAAAGGTGCCGGATATGATAACCGCAGCAATAGCAGGAGCAATTACCTTTGTATTTACAACCATGCTGACCATTGCAGGAGTCGGTGCAGCATTTATATTGATCCCGGTGTTTATCGCCCTGGGCATTGAAGTTCACGTGGCCATGGCAACAGCCCTGCTGCTTAATTCCATTGCCATGATTTTTGCTTCTTACCGTTTTATCAAAAACAAGCTGGTGATGTGGAAGGTGGCCGTTCCAATCCTGATCGTTGCTACCGCGCTTTCACCGGTGGGCGCTTATGTTAGCACGGGTTTGGACCGTGAGCTCCTGCTTTGGCTTTTTGTCGCCTTTTTGTTGTTTGCCGCCGGCATGATGCTGTTATACAAACCGGCCCAGAAAGATGTGGAAAGCTCCAAAAGGATGCAAATCATCTACGGTGTGTCGGTGGGCGGATTTGCCGGTTTTCTGGGCGGCCTGCTGGGCGTCGGTGGGGGAAACTTCATCGTTCCGGTACTGGTCTGGCTTGGGTACAACCCCAAAAAGGCTTCTGCCACCACTTCATTTATTGTCATTTTCTCATCCTTTTCCGGCTTCCTGGGTCATG
>JAOZSO010000169.1:0-7365 GCA_029939655.1 Desulfobacterales bacterium | reverse complement strand
AAATCACCTGGCTTGGCCACAAGGGAAATATCAAGATCGGGTACAAACCCTGTCTTTGAAATGGCATCTTCATGTTGTCCTGCCGCTGATTGACCTAATAGCGGCCAGACACCCCCTGCCACCAGGCCAAGGGTTCCATAACCGGCCAGTTTCAAGAACTGTCTTCTAGCGTTCCCGGCTTCAAGTCTTAAATTCCTGGGTAACTTTTTCATATTAGACGCCTTTATCGAATATCCAATCCATTTTATGAAATTGAACAGGGCGGTCAATGGATGCCGCCCTGTCACTAACATTGTCTATAGTTCCATAAAAACAACTACCAGCAGTAGCCGCCACCACCATTAAATCCAGAGCCCATCATGGAACCTCTGGAGCCCATCATAGGGCCACCGGAACCCATCATGGGGCCGCCGGACCGATATCCTTGGCCGGCATTCGGATTCAGCTTTCGCATTTCAACCATATGTTCGATACGCTTCTGGTCGAACTGGGACTGCAGATCGGAAATTTCTTTTTGCAGCTGAGATGCCTGAGCTACATCCGGCTCATCCTTGGCCAATTCGTTCTGCAGGTCACGTTCTTTTTCAAAAAGACTAGTCCTGATATCCTGGGTTTCACTGAAAAACGCTTCTCTCTTCTGCTCGAACTGCTTGTATTCTTCCGTATTCATTTGATCAGCATTTCCATTCCCGTAACCACCCTGATAGTGCATACCTCCGCGATGATGACCCCATCCACCACCCCAGCCCATGCCGCCATGGGCAAACGCGTTGATACCGATTCCGAGTACTGCAATTAAAGCGATACTGATAATAACATTTCTTAGTGTAAACATTTTCGTTTCCTCCTTGAGTTATTTTGGTTCAAGTTGCACGTTAACCATTCTGCCTGGTTAGTAAAGCAAACAGCATGCCACGTATGAGAAAAATCATGGATATTCTTTTTACATGCAGTTATTATTGATAATATTAATTAGTAGGTCGTCTAACCTGGAATGCGAGACAGCTGGAGCCGACATAAGGTCGTATAAAATTTACCCGATCAAATCGATTAGATTCAATATGGTGTCATTATTATCCACTACAACTTGATCGAGCGTACCGGATTCTTGTTGGATAGAATCCGAAAACCTCATATGCAATGCTGAATATTCTTGGTTTTGGGGTTGGGATGTAATGAGAATTCCGCTTACGAGAAGGAATGAGCTCCGAGATCGAGAATTGAACCAATTGTTGATTTTTCTAATAACTGGACTATTTTTATAATATAACAATGTGGTATAATTCTTGAATGGAAATCAGTGTCGGTCATTTTACACATGCAATTGGAGGTCAGTATGAATCACTTCAAAACCAGTTTAAAATTAGGTATGAATATCCTTGTGTTCGCACTGGTGGTAGGCTTTACATTCATGGTTGCCAATCCTGCTCGAAGCCACGGTGGGAAAACCCATGCTGAAGATACATTCACCACTTTTCAAGCCGTTCAGAAGGCAACCGTTCTTTACGATCGTCTGATCGCTTCCGGGAAATTGCCGGAAGCTTGGGAAACAGGGCTAAAAACCATAAGAATTAGTACCCGAAACACAGACAACAGTCGTGAAACCGTTGTTCAATTTGAAACCATCAATGAGAACCCTAGCGGTGTTTATTTTTTCTTTAATCAAGATGGAGAGTATTCCGGGTCAAATTTTTCAGGGGAGTAGAGAGGTAAAAGATGAAACTTTTTTCAGGTGAACAAGAGATACGACAAAATATGACATTCAAAGTCATGTCTATTCCAGCCAAGGCATTGTCGACCTGCATCATCCTTACCCTGTCTTTCGGTATGATAGGCGCTTTGGGTCAGGTTGTAATCCATGACATCATTCCAACCTTCCAGACCAGCGCCGCCTCCGTTGAAATGTCAATGTCACCCACGGAACATAAAAAGAAACGCAGTGTGACTTCTGAGTCAATTGCCGCACCTCAAAGGGGTGATCTGTTTTCCGAACTATCTCAACCCGTTAGCAAAACGAAGAAACCACCCTTTTACAAAGCTGAACAATTCGTATGGACGCTTAAATGGACCCACATTCATCTTTTCGGCATGGGAATGATTTTTATTTTCATGGGCGTCATCAGTTTGCTGCTGGATGCCAGCCCCAAACTTCGAACATGGCTGATTGTTTTACCTTTCCTGGGCGTATTGATCGATATTTCGGCCATGTGGCTGAAGGCATTTGTCTCGCCGGCTTTTTTCTGGCTGCACATACCCGGCGGTGGCGTTTTTGCCGTGATATTTGCCTATGTGTCCCTGCGAGCGTTGTGGGAGATGTGGGCCACATCCCAACGACAAAAATAATATTACTGCCGTAGAATAACGAAATTTAAAATCGTACCTGTACGCCGCCGCCCCAGCCGAACTCCGAGTGCCACTGACCCAGCAAGGAAACATTTCTGAACAGCGTATAAGATAACCCTGTCTTGCCCTCCCACATGTCATGGGTGTCGTATTCGACTTCACCGATCAAAGCAAGACGCGGTGTCAAAGTGAACTCTTTTTCAAGAGTCACCCTTGCCCCGCCATCTGAATCCACCCAAACAAGGGACGCGAGATTCAGCGGCAGTAAATAGCGAAAACCGAGCACGCCGCGACTTTCCTCCGTTGTGTCCCCTTCCCCTATAAAATCGGCACCGGCAAATATACTGCTATACCGGTTCAAATAGCGATCGTATGTGAAAAGGCCTTCCCAGTCGGTTTCATCAACATTCTGCCAGCCCGCTTCCCATTGTGCCTCAAAGATATTGCGCGTATCCGCCAGGGTTAAAGAACCTTCGGTCATGTTGCTGAGCACATCGGCTTCACCCCAAGCATACCAGAATTCCTTAAAGAGGTTGGATCGCACTGCAGCAACATCCGGGCCCGGCTGATAGCCGTCATAGTGGATGACCCGTGCCATGCCGCTTTTCATGTGGTAGAGCAGATGACAATGAAAAAACCAATCACCGAGCTCATTGGCCTTAAATTCGATTACCGTTGTAGACATGGGTTCAACATCAACTGTATGCTTAAGCGGTGCGTGATCCCCTTGACCGTTGATGACTCTGAAAAAATGGCCGTGAAGATGCATAGGGTGATGCATCATGGTACGGTTGATCATAATGAACCGGACTACCTCACCGGCACGGATACGAATAACGTCACTCTCAGAAAGTGCTTTGTTGTTTAGAAACCACACGTACCGCTCCATGTCCCCGTCTAATGTCAGGCGAATTTCTCGGATAGGCTTATCTGTTTCAAAGGAAGTTGGTTCTAACGCACGCAGTTTTGCATAGGGTGCCCAGGGGCGTCTCGGGTCCATACCATCTGCCGCCAGATCTTTCCTGGATGAAACATCTGCTGCCAAGAAACGAAAATCTTTTGCATATTTTTTACCCTTGCGCTTTTGATGTTGCGCACTGGGCATGTCCGGTGTCCCGTGCCCTGTTTTTTTCATGGTGTCCATTTCGGGTGTTTTATTCATAATTGCGCCCGCCATCTCATGGCGATCCGGGGCAGGTTCTTTTTTGGAGGGCATGCTCATACTGACTGAGGATGCAGTGTCGTCGGGCCCCTGTGTCATGGACATCCCTTGCATACCCATCATTCCGGGTTGATCGAATTTGCCGGACACTATCTTGTCATCCGGCATGCCCATGGTACCGTTGGGTGTAAGCGCCCAGATGGGAGCCTGATTTCCGCGGCTCATATTTTGATACAGATTGGGTTGAGGAATATCGGGCGCGGGATACCGTTGACCGCCCCCAAGCCACACGGATGCATATCCTGATGCGTCTTGGGCCGTAGCCCTGAACTCGTAAGCACCATTTTGGGGGATTTTAACCAGCACATCGTAGGTTTCTGCAACGCTGATCAAAAAGCGTTGTTGTGCTATCGGCTGTACATCCAATCCATCGGCTGCAATAATCTTCATGGGACCACCCGCATACTCAAGATGAAAATAGGTGGTGGCCGATCCGTTGATAATCCTAAGGCGCACCGTTTCCCCACCTGTTGCTTTGATATTGGTTTCCGGTTGACCATTGGCCAAAAAATAATCATAGGCCACATCAGCGATGTCCATGGCCGGCATGCGCTGTAATTCACGCACAAAATAATCACCGAGCTTGCCAACGATAGCCGCTCCCAGAATGCTTTGACTGCTTCCCTTATCAAGTGCATACCACTCGCTGCCCCGCTTTAGTGACCGGAGTACGCTGTGCGGATCTTCCGTGGTCCAATCAGACAGCAGTATCACGTGATCACTGTCCGCACGCCGGTCTCCATGTTGAGGCTCGATAACAATGGACCCATAAACACCGCTTTGCTCCTGCAGATTTGAGTGTGAGTGGTACCAGTAGGTGCCACTCTGGCGGATGGGAAACTCATAGGTAAAGGTTGCGCCGGGCTGAATCGGTGGAAAACTGACATAGGGTACGCCGTCCATATTGGGTGGTACCAGCAAACCATGCCAGTGAATCGATGTTGCCACGGACATTCGGTTGTGAACCTGGATGCGCGCCGTATCCCCTTCCTTAAAGCGTAACGTCGGTCCTGGAATACTGCCGTTGAGGGTCATGCCTTCTGCGGTTGTACCAGAGATTGTTACTTTTTTCTGAGCAATGGTCAGCTCGTAGTTCACCGTTTCAGTCCATCCCACACCGGGTATCGCACTCACCAATAAAAACATAGCAGACAGCCATATGTGCTGTATTTTAAGTTTTCTTATCATTGCTGTTAGTATCCTGTTCAGCTGCTTTAGTTTAACGACCAACCATCTGTACGCTTCCTGTCTGTTTATCAAGCAACAGCCTCTGCATGGAAGACCCATCAGATCGAACAATTTTCGCTACATAATACCGTCCCTTGTTCTCAACCGGACTTATGTTGAATTTTTCTGAAATTGTCCGGCTTACCTCGCGTTCTATAATGATGCGGGCAGTGCCGGTGCTCATCCCGTCGAATAATTCCTGGATGATTTCACGATCCGATAAATCAACTTCCGCTCCATCATTATGCTTGGATGAATCAGGATCAGCTTTGTCTTCATAAGTCTGTTGTATAAATTTGAGAATCTGCTTTTTTGGATTCATGATATCTCCTCTCCTTTCAGGTTTAATTAACCAGCTCGTCTTTTACCAACGGAGTATTCTTGCTGACATTCATGACCGTTCGGAATCCCACATCGTAAAACCCTTCCCATGGATACCGCTTTGTTAAATGATTGTTATCTGTAGACCACTCAACAACACGACCAAGTGATGATGAATCAGCGTTTTCGGTCAACCATTCTTTAAAAACCACTTGTGCACCTTCTGGCTTCGGTTGTTGGCCGTTTTCGGTTGCTGTTTCCATAGGCATGCGTGAATGCATGCCATCATTTGAAGCGGCGCCGGGGGGGGGTAGCGGCACGGGTATAATGGGAAGCTTCCGGCTCAGGAGCTGCCACTCACTAAAGGTGGGTAGGCGTTCTCCATAGTTGTGGGCAAAAGCCTTGGCGCCCAACCAGGTAACCCGCACGACCGGTCTGGAAGCCCACTCTACATCCCGTAGATGAAAACGCGAATTCTGGTAGAATATCTGATCTGATGCGGCACTTCCGTCGCTCAGATAAATCCAGATATCCCCGTTGTTTTTAACGACACCGTCAGTTACTTTTAAGGTGTCACTAACCTCGTTCAGAAATCCCACATAATGATGAAAAGTAACGAGTGTTGAGTCGGTATAGAATCCGGGACCAAACTCGGAACCATTTATCAGCACCATTTCGCGTCCGTCTTCGCCCCTCCATCTGAGGGGCAGTTTCTCAGGATCCGGCATGCCCGTGTTATTGTCTTCGTCGGAAACTTCTGCGTTTGTGAGGATCGCTTTTCCAGGTACGCTGTCCCTGTCCATTAGATGATAAGTGGTCATGCCTCCCACAGCCAAAAGAACGATTACAATGCTGGTCCACAGCCAGCGGACATAGGCAGGGACACCCACATGATTTTGAGATCGCCTTTCTTCTTCACGCATAGATTTTAATGCATTCCGTATGGCTCTACGAAACTCGGATACGGTTTGATAGCGCTGATGGCGTCTTTCATCAGTCGCTTTACGAATAATTCCATCCATCGCCTTAAGGAAACTTAAATCGGGATCTTTTAAGGCGACCGTCTTGAATGGTACTGTTTTCTGGTCCAGTTTACCACGTATTGCCTCGTAAAGTATTTTCCCGAGGGCGTAAATATCTGCAGGAACGCCCGCTTTCCGGAAATCGGCAAACTGCTCGGGTGCCATGTACGGCATGGTTCCCTTCACATCCCAGGAGTTGGATACCGCCTTGAGTTTTGGAGATCGAGCCAAGCCAAAGTCGCCAATTTTCGGCGTATCACCGTCCATGAGAATGTTTTCAGGTTTTATGTCCCGATGAACGATTCCGTTTGCGTGAATCGCCTCGAGCCCGTCCAAAACAGGTAAGAAATAGTGCTCAAGCCAATCCGCAAGCAACTCGGTTTCCTCATCAAACCCTTCTTCCGACATCGTATAACGGAATGTATCCCCGGGCACATACTCCATCGCAATATACTGAACTTGTTCAGTACCGTTCTTCCGGCGAACATTCACCGATCCATAGTCATAAATTTGCAGCACATTAGAATGGCGCACCTGCGCCATGGTTTGGACCTCTCTTTGCAGGCGTTTTACGGCATTAGCGACCTCTTCAGGATTTTCTTCTGAATCCTGTAGGATATTTTCAGAAATCACCTTTATGGCGACATCCCGATTCAGGTTGAGCTGGTGGGCCCGAAAAACTTCTCCCATGCCGCCCTTTCCAATGCGCTCGATGAGAACCCATTTGTTGTCAATAACACCGCCGGTGTCAAACAGGTTTTTCTCAGATGTTTTTATCTCTGAAGCCATTATTCATTCGCTTCCCATTTTTAAGTTCAACATATTACGCTATTTGATTCTGATAACAAGTGCAGTGATATTGTCATGCGCTCCATTTTGCATTGCCTGCAATACAAGTTCTGTGGCGGTTTCAGATGCGAGGATATGTCGGGATAATAAGTCAAGGATGCATGAACTGGTTAACGTATTATATAATCCATCACTACACAAAAGAAAACCATCTTTTGTTTTTAGCGGATCGATGCGGCTGTCTACAAGTTCCAATGGTTCCCCGGTACCAACCGCTCGGGTCAACATATGACGTAAGGAATGCAGGTGCGCCCTATCAGGATCGACCTCGCCTTCGAAGATCATATCCTGTACAAACGTATGATCGACCGTTAAACAGGTCAAATGACCATTTCGCAGCCGGTATATGCGGCTATCGCCCACATGCGCGATAATACTGCT
>JAOZSO010000168.1:0-7377 GCA_029939655.1 Desulfobacterales bacterium | reverse complement strand
CCATGATTACCGCTATTTTCCAGACCCGGACCTTCTACCCCTGGTAATCGATGAGACATGGGTTGAAAGCGTCAGACGTGCCCTTCCGGAACTTCCTGATGACAAACGGGATCGCTTTGTTACAGCCTATGGGCTCTCGGACTACGATGCATCCCTTTTGACCGCCGGCCGCGAGTTGGCCGACTATTTTGAAGCCTGCCTCGCGCTTTTCAATCATCCCAAGCAGGTCGGCAACTGGGTGGCAGGCCCCCTGCTGGGGCTCCTGAATGCACAGGCAAAAGATATATCCCACACCCCCATATCCCCTGAGATGCTGGCAGAACTGCTCCGGCTCATCGAAGACGGCACCATCAGCACCAAGATCGCCAAGACCGTTTTCGACGAGATGGCAACGTCCGGGAAACACGCCCGGGAGATCGTGGCAGAAAAAGGCCTGGTACAGGTCACGGATGCCGGGGCTATCGACGCGGTGGTCCGGAATGTGCTGTCCCGATCTGAAAAAGAAGTGGCGGCCTACAGGAACGGCAAGACCAAGCTCATGGGATTCTTTGTGGGCCAGGTCATGCGGGAAACCAAGGGCAAGGCCAACCCCAAGATCGTGAATGAAATATTAAGGGAAAAGCTGGGGGGATAGGGAGTAAAAACAATTCAATCACGAAAACACAAAATGACGAAAACACGCGTTAAAAGATAATTTGGTACACCATTCGCCATAGAAGCAACATCATCGCGTTTCATAAAATCGAGCAACGATTTTATTTCTGGACTCCCGCCTTCGCGGGAGTGACAATATTTTTTATAATCTACTTGCTGAATATTGCATTATTTATTTCTGGATTCCTGCCTTCGCAGAGCCTGCCCCTGCGAAAGCAGGGGAATGACAAATGCTCAGCCGCAGTTTATCCCACACTTGGTACAGTGTGAAAATGATACCATTTCTATAAACTATTCACAGAAAGCAACAATAGCAGTAATTCCCGATTTCTTTTAACGTCATTCCTGCGCAGGCAGGAATCCAGAAAGTTGTAATCTTATGGAAAAACAATACTATGTATATATCCTGGCGAGCAAACGTAATGGCACACTCTACACGGGTATGACATCAGACCTTGTCAAAAGAGTCTGGCAGCATAAAAACAGCCTGATCGATGGATTTACTAAAACGTATCATGTAAAACTGCTTGTCTATTTTGAAGTGTATCAACAAGCAGAAGAAGCCATTAAAAGAGAAAAGCAGATAAAGAAGTGGAAAAGATCGTGGAAGCTGAAATTGATTGAAGAAAAAAATCCGAACTGAGATGATCTATATGAGACAATTTGTTAGTTTCTGGATTCCCGCCTTCGCGGGAATGACAGCCGTGGGGTATTTAACCGACGGAGTAATAACATGATTATTTTGGTCTCATCGTAAAATACACGCGAGTTTTTTACGATGAGGATTAAAATATAGCCGTTTAGATCTCTTGTTATATCCAAAGGAGTGCTGATTTTGTGACCCTATACAACATTCGTGTCTGCTCCGCCCATTACTTTTTAAATGATTTTATTTGACATAGTTCAACTTTTTGACTACCATGTCGTCATTATTCAATGAAAACTGACGACATGGTGATCAAAAATGCAAAAAAGACTCCTCAAGGCACCCTCACAGAGTTTTTTTCTCCTTGGTCCGCGGGGTACGGGAAAAAGCACGTGGTTACGGACCCATTTTCCCGACGCCTATGTGATTGATTTGTTGTCCGAAGCCGTTTTTCAGGGCTTGCTGGCCAATCCCGGCCTTTTTGCAAACCAACTGCGTGCCCTCTCTCCCGGCAAATGGGTCGTTATCGACGAAGTCCAACGGTTGCCCAATCTGTTGAACGAAGTGCACCGTTTTATTGAAAAAAAGCAGCTTCAATTTGTGCTGTGCGGATCAAGCGCCCGCAAACTAAAAAAAGCCGGTGTAAACCTGCTTGCCGGGCGGGCGTTGCGCCGATCTATGCATCCCTTTGTACCCGAAGAACTGGACAAACAGTTCGATGTTAACCATGCGCTTCAATATGGATTGCTGCCCATCGTCTGGGACTCGATTGAAAAAATGGAAACACTTTCAGCCTACGCGCAGTTATACCTGAAGGAAGAAATCCAGGCTGAAGCCTTGGTGCGTAATCTGTCCGGGTTTGCCCGTTTCCTGCCTATTGCCGCCCTTTATCATGGCCAAACTATCAATGTGAGCAATATTGCCAGAGAGGCAGGCGTTGCCAGAACGACCGTGGCAGGGTATCTTGACATTCTCGAAGAGACACTTCTCTGTTTCCGTCTTCCCGCTTATGAGGCTAAGCTGCGTGTGCGGGAACGAAAACTTCCCAAGTGGTACTGGTGTGATCCCGGTTTGGTGCGGGCCATGAAACAATCATTAGGAGGCTTGACACCGGAAGAAAGAGGGCCATTATTTGAAGGGTTGGTGGCCCAGTTACTCAGGGCATATAAGGATTATCGTGGTATTTCTCATGAATTGTATTACTGGGCGCCCACCGGTGGCAGCGCAACCGAAGTTGATTTTCTGCTCATGAGAGATCAGGCGTTTGTGGCTGTAGAGGTAAAGACAGGCAGGCTATTTTCAGAAAATTGGTGCAAGGGGCTGCGTGCGATTGCTGATCTCAAAGGTCTGCAGCGCAGAGTTGTCGTCTATCCCACGGGACCTGTATTGCGTACAAAAGACGGCATCGAAGTAATGCCCTTCGAACGATTCGCAGAGCAACTGTCCGAAAACAAATTATGGTCTTTTTAAGCCCATAGAAAACCGATACATTTTGTTGAATGCAAACGCTCCGAAACCAATGCCGGCCTCGCCCTCAGATATTTGAAAAAGCGATTTCCGCAGGTTACGGTAACGCAGGTCGTCCTTGAAGGAAATCTAGATTTTAAGACCAGAGACGACATCCGGGTCTGCTCCGCTCATCACTTTCTAAAGGACTTCAAATAAAGAAAGCCCGCCAAAAGGCGGGCTTTCTTTTTACATTACAATACTTCCGAGTCGAAAAGACTAGAAGTTAATCTGGATTTTATGGAAAGCTCTCACGTAAGCATCTGGAGAACTGCCTTTGTCAGGTTTTATCTCTCCCCATGCCGCCCCAACGGAGTATTTCACATTGTCAGCCAGTTGGTAAGAGCCACGGCCGGTTAACTCGTAACCGTCGGCATCTTTCCAATCGCTGTCGGTTCCATCTGCCAGTTCATCTTCATTGGACATCCAGTAGGAAAAGTTGCCGTTGATTGACAAGGCATCATTGATGGAATAATCTGCATAAAGACCTAACAGCGTAACAGCCGAGAATCCGCCTCTATTATTGGATCCAATTCCCAGGTTCTCGCCAACACCTTCACCGAAATAGAAATCAGCACCAAAATCGTAGCCTGCGCCGGCATCATCATCCCAGGAACCGTAAGCCGCGTAACCACCGAACTTTGCCGCGTCCATGGTCATCCAGACATTTCCATAAAGACCATATGAGGTATAGTCCTCTTTAACCTCGATTGGGCCAATGTCGTTCCCGTCAAACGAATAGTCGACAATATCGGCCTCAGCTTCAAAACCTATATTGCCAAACGATCCCATGGCAGCCGCCACGAATATCATCATGTCGATGTCTGCACCTTCTTCCTCAAAACCACCTGGTGCAACATTGGCGCCAGTTGCATCACCGATCTGTGCATACTTGGCCAGAAAATTCAGTGTTACATCGCCGGCCTTGGTGACCAAATAGGCAGCATAAGCATCGGAATCGTCTTTTTCACCTTCCCAGTCACCAGTGGTACCCGTTCCGTTTTCTTGGACTTTCTCAAGAATAAAGCCCCAGTTTCCAAAGGATGCCGCGCCGTCGACACGCACCCGGTAATAACCATCACCATTATCGCCAAATGCGGTACCGAAAGCACCACCGGACATGAGACCGAATGACGTATTTATGCCATTGGCCCAGGTGTACTTACCGAAAGCCCGTTTAATAGCGATGTTGTCGTCACCGGTTTTACCTCCTGAACTTTCGGGGCTACCTGTAAAGTTTTCATCATGGATTTCCCAGTTCAGATAAATCTGACTTTGATCGGTCGGATTAATCTTCAGCGTACTGTCAAACTCCATGTCATACCACATATAGGCGTCTTTCTCTGATATACCATCGTCATTATCGAGATAGGTACCTCTTGTGTTGATCATGCCGGAATAGTCATACTCAACAGCATAGGCGGCGCCGGCTGCAAACAGCACGGCTAGTGTAATGATAAATAGTTTTTTCATCTTAAAATCTCCTCCTAAAGAGTTTTAATAAAGTGAAATTTTCTCATTCAAACAACCTTGTTGTACAAGCTACTTCATGGAACTTTTGATATATGATTGCCTTTCATCACCTCCTTTTCGTTGTAAGTTAAACAAAAATAAACATAATTAAGCATAACGATTAAACAAATCGCGACATTTATAACAACTTATAAACTATAAGTCAAGAAATTAGACCGTTTTGCAAGCTTCTGACCCAAAAATGCCAGATGTGGTATGTTTGATGCGTACCCATACCAATGAAAGTGTTTCCGCGAAACCAAAATACTGCCTCATTAACCAATTTCCAGCATACCTATCTGTTCTCATCTCCAATGTCCAGAAAAAAATATCGGAATCTCCTATATCGATACTTTATTGGAACCCGACCCGGATAAACCGGAAAAGAAAAAGCTCTTTTATCACGAAAAAGACCATGAAACTTTTCGTGTTTTTGAAGAATCCCGCAGCAAGCTGCAAGGAATCTTCGACCGTAAGGAATTCTGTCTAATTCAGATTCGCTCGCTAACCCCGCGGCAAGCCACGGGGAATATGCTCGCTGTTGCGGTTCAGATTTCGTGTTTCCGTGATTGCTTTTATTTTTTTTGCTACAAAATACACAAATTTTATATGCGATAGCATAATAACCATTTAACATGTCATGTCAAATTAAAAAAAGCATCGGTTAATGCTTTCAAAGACTGGCCCGGCATGCTAAAAGTGAATATGCCTGTCAATCGGAAAATTCATTGGAAAAACATATGACAAGGGAGTAACGTAAAGGTGAAAAAACAGATTCTGATTTCGATCGTGTTGATCAGCCTGCTGGCAATGGGTTCGGCTTTCGTTGCCACGGCCACCGCATCTGCAGAGACCATGTCCGGCATCCTCATTGTTCCGTTCAGCATCCATGCTGAAAACAACCCGTCCTTTCTCAAACCGGCTATCACGGACATGCTCTACACACGCCTGTCTGCCGAAAATCGAACCGTCTTCGTGGACAAGACGCCTGGCCGTACAGATCCTGTCTCGTTTGAGGACGCCGTCTCCATGGGTCAGCAACAAAACGTGGATTATGTGCTCTTCGGCAGCATTACCATGCTGGGTGCCATGATCAGCACGGATGCGCAACTTGTCGGCGTTGTCCAGGAAAAGCCCCTGCTGACATTCAACGAGGTCGGGCAGGACCAGGGCGACATCATTGCCCATATCGATCATTTGACAACCCGAATCAATGAAACCATTTTCGGTGTCGTAAAAGCCGTCGCGCCACCGCCGATACCCGCTCCGGGGCCCGACGATATTCACACCCACCCGGAAAAACTGGTGATTCCCGGCCTGTCGCCCCAGACACCGCCCGAGCCCAAACCACCGGCAGCCCCTGCTCCCGCCATGGTTATGGCACCCCAACCCGACAAGGAAGATGTTTCCCTGTCATACTGGAAAAGCGAAAATTTTTCAGAAGCTATCCAGGGCATTTCCATCGCAGATATCGACGGTGATGGTTCCAACGAGATCGTCTTTGTCAGCGACAACCAGATCTTTGTCTACCGATACCAGAACGAGCGCCTTCAGGAAATCAAAACCTTCAGCCACAAATCCTTTATCAACCTCATACATGTCGACACGGCCGATATCAACCAAAACGGCACGTCTGAACTTTTTGTGACGGATTATATCTCCAGCCAGCAGCGGGTGAGGTCGATGGTGCTGGAATGGAACGGCCGGGATTTCGATATCATCGATGAAAAAAAAGACTGGTACCTGCGCGTCCTGCAGACACCCGCATCCGGCCCGATTCTGCTGGGCCAGAAACACGGCCTGCCGGCGCCTCTTGACGTCTTTATCCCTATCAAGGAAACCCTGTTCCACGAGGATGTGCATAAAATAAGGTATCAGGACGGACAATATAAGCCCGCAGACCTGTATGTTTTGCCGAAGGGGCTGTCGCTGTACGATTTTTCACGCGGTGACGCATCCAACAAAGGGCATAATGAGATCGTGTCCTTCTCTGGGAAAGATCATATCAATATATACAACCAGAACGGAGAAATTGCCTGGGAGAGCAACGAAGCCTATGGCGGGAACCGACTGTTTTTATCGGCACCGGATCCCGATACCCCCCGCACGGACAACATCAGGACCCCCAAGACGGTCAACTACTACCTTCCTCAGCGGATCCACATAGCCGACATCGACAGGGACGGATTGAACGAAATTATCGTCCTTAAAAACAAGAATACCGCCAGTCTTTTTTCGCGTATCAAGGCTTTCAAAGAGGGGCATATCGCTTGTCTTTCCTACGACGATATCGGCGTCCAGCTCAAGTGGCAGACACGTACTATCTCCGGATATATCAGTGATTACGTCATCGGCGACCTGGACAACGACGGCCTGAATGAAGTCGTGTTTTCCACAGTGACAAAGAATAAATCGGCGTTTAGCAAGGGGAAGAGTTTTATAATATCCTGTAAGCCAATTTCAGAGTGACTTTGTGTTTTGTGTTTTGTGTTTTGTGTTTGGTGTTTTGTGTTTGGTATTTGGTGTTTGGTGTTTGGTATTGGGTGTTTGGTGGGTTTGTTTGTGGGGGGAATATAGATGGCATTCATTTGCTTTGAGAATCTTCGGGTTTTCCAATTGGCTGAAAAGCTGTGTGATGACATATGGGAAATTGTCGGAAAATGGAACTATTTTGAAAAAGACACTGTCGGCAAACAACTGGTGAGATCGGCAGATAGTATCGGAGCCAACATCGCCGAGGGATCTGGAAGGGGATACCCTAACGATAATAAACGGTTTGTTAGAATTGCTCGCGGTTCCTTGAACGAGACAAAGTTTTGGCTACGCAGAGCATCCAAAAGAGGCTTAATGGACAAAACCCAAAGTGAATGCCTAACAAAAACCCTTGACGAATTAGCACCGACATTAAATGCATTTTTAAGCTCTATCGGTCGGAACACCTGAAAACCCTTTACCAAATACAAAACACTAAATACAAAACACCAAACACCAAACACCAAATACCCAACACAAAACACCAAACTCATAAATTATTTTCGTGTTTTCGTGATGAAAGATTT
>JAOZSO010000167.1:0-7383 GCA_029939655.1 Desulfobacterales bacterium | reverse complement strand
TGTTGAGCAAGGTAGATTTCCCGACATTCGGCGCGCCGATAATGGCGACAAAACCGGACTTGAAATCGTTTGGTTTCGTTTGGGTCATGGTCCTGGTTCCCTACCTTTTAGATAATGTTCAATGGTGCGCCAGACCTCCAATAAGCCGGACCTGTTTTTGGAAGAAAAGAGGATAAGTTGATCCGGGCTCATGCCAAGCAGCTTTGCAATAGAAAACCGCTGCTTCATCTGACGGGTCTTGGAAAGTTTGTCTGTCTTGGTAAGGACGGGGATGCAGGGCAGGTGTTGTTCAATGAGCCAGTCAATGAAGTTGAATTCATGTTCTCTCGGCATTCGCCGGATGTCCATAATTAAAACCACACTGGTCAACGTATTCCGCCCGGAAAGGTAGGTTTCGATCATGGGACCCCAGGTGCGTTTGACCGCTGCCGGAACCTTGGCATATCCATACCCCGGCAGGTCTACCAGAGAAAGCGACTGGTTCACCAGGAAAAAATTGATCAGTTGTGTGCGGCCGGGTGTTTTGCTGGTTTTGACCAGGCTTTTCCTGTTAACCAGAACGTTCAGCAACGATGACTTGCCGACATTCGAACGGCCGGAAAAGGCCACTTCCGGAAAGGTTGGTTCCGGGTACTGTGATGGCTTGACGGCACTGGTAATGAATTGAGCGGATTTGATCAACATAACATTTAGACAACCTTGTTCAAAGGGTATTCAATGATGCCCTCAGCTCCTGCCTTTAGAAGCACCGGGATCAGGTCTCTCACCACACCGATATCGATGACCGTTTCCAAAGAAAACCAGCTTGTCTCATACAACGGTGCGATGGTCGGTGCATTCAGGCTCGGTAGCAGTGAGATGATCTTCTTCAGGCGCTCTTCGGAAACATTCATTTTCAGGCCTACAAGCTTTTCACCGAGAAGGGCGCCTTTCAGCAGCAGAGCGATCTGCTCGATCTTTTTCCTTTTGGCCTCGTTTTTCCAGACGTCGTGATTGGCGATCAGCTGGGTATTGGTTTGCATTAATTCGTGAATAATTTTTAAGCCGTGGGCTTGGATGGTACTGCCTGTTTCAGTGACTTCAACAACAGCATCAGCCAGCCCGGATACGACCTTTGCCTCGGTTGCGCCCCAGGAAAATTCTACCGCCACATCAATACCCTTTTCATCGAAATAGTGTTGGGTGAAGCCTGTCAATTCAGTGGCAATCTTTTTCCCACGCAAGTCTTCAAGGGATTGAATTGCCGAGTCAAACGGGACGGCCAGTACCCATCTTGCCGGACGGGAACTGACTTTTGAATAGATAAGGTCGGTGACGACATGGACGTCGGAAGTATATTCAGCAATCCAGTCTTTACCGGTGAGTCCCGCTTCAAGGGTTCCGTCTTCAACGTAACGCGACATTTCCTGTGCCCGGCAGATGGCACATTCAATGCTATCGTCATCAATTTCTGGGAAATAGCTTCTGCCGTTCACATTGATGTTCCATCCCGATCGTTTGAACAAAGCAATGGTTGCATTCTGAAGACTCCCTTTGGGGATGCCAAGTTTCAATGGTGATGTCATAAATTGTAAACCTCCTTCGGGTCGAATACCGGTTCACCGATAATCTGGAGGGATTCACCCTCGACCCGTCTGAAAAAACAGCTTTTATAGCCGGTATGACACGCAGCCCCTCCCATCTGCTTCACTTTCAAAAGGACCGCATCATTATCACAGTCGATGTAGACTTCTTTTACATGCTGAACATTTCCAGAGGTCAAACCTTTCACCCAGAGCTCCTGTCGACTGCGACTCCAGAAGGTGGCTTTGCGTGTGGATAGTGTCGCCTCCCAGGCTTCAGGGTTCATGTAAGCCATCATGAGGACGTCTCCGGTATCAGCATCCTGGACGATGGCAGGTATTAGACCATTGGTTTTTTTGAAATCGAGTTTGTTCATGCTGCCTGAATAACGATACCGAAAAATAAAGTCAAATTGTTTTTTGTTGTTGTCTAATAAGAGTACCTATTGTAAATACTATGTTTTTGTCACATTATGTTTAAACAGGAGCAAGATGGCAATGGGCACAGAGCGTTTATCACCATCAAACAGCCGCCACCCAAAAAAAAATAGACCGTTTATTGCAAGGCTTTTTCTATGGGCGTTGGTGGTTCTGGTTGGGTCCATGGCGGCAGTGGCGATGGCTATCGGCGGTCTTTACCTCTATCTAGGCGGAGACCTGCCCAAAATCACCTCGCTGTCAGAGTATCGCCCGCCGACGATTACAGAAGTTTTTTCAGATGACAACCGTAAGATTGGTGAATTTTATACGGAAAGAAGAATCGTTATCCCCTTATCCGAAATGCCCCAGACGCTGAAGGAAGCCTTTATTGCAGCTGAGGATGCCAGATATTTTAAACACAAGGGGATTGATTTTGTCAGTATTGTTCGGGCGTTTTTCAAAAATCTTGAGGCGGGAACCATCGTGCAGGGGGGCAGCACCATTACCCAGCAGGTCACCAAATCATTTTTTCTCACCCCCGAAAGAAGTTACAAGCGTAAAATCAAGGAAGCGATTCTTGCCTATCGTATCGACAAAACCTTTTCTAAAGCTGATATTTTGTATCTCTATTTAAACCAGATTTATCTGGGACACGGCGCCTATGGCGTTCAAGCTGCGGCGGAAAATTATTTTGGAAAATCCACCAAGGATTTAAATCTGGCAGAATGTGCTATATTGGCCGGCCTGCCCCAGGCCCCGAGTCGGTACTCGCCGTTCCGGCATCCGGAACGGGCCAAGCATCGACAAATATATGTTTTAAATCGAATGGTTAGCGAGGGATTTGTCTCAAATGTCCAGGCAACGGAGGCCATCAACACCGAACTGGATATCAAGCCTCGACGGAACTGGTATATTGAGAAAGTTCCAGTATATACCGAGCATGTCCGGCGGTACATTGAAGCGCAGTATGGAGCTGATGTTTTATTGAAGGAAGGGTTGAAGGTCTATACGGCGGTCAACATCGAAATGCAAAAAAAAGCCCGCACCGAGATTGAAAAAGGGCTTCGTGACCTGGATCGCCGGCAGGGATATCGTGGACCCATCAAACAGATACCCCCGGAAGAATTCGAAGCGTTTTCCAAGTCGATTGAAGAAAAACTGACAGAAACGCCCCTGGCACAAGGGGCCCTGACTGAAGGCATTGTCATCAAAGTTGACGACGGCCAGGGTAAGACATGGGTGCGGATAGGAAAAGAGCAGGGCATCATCCTGCTGAAAGATATCCGTTGGGCACGCAAGCCAAATCCTGATATTGCCTATTACCGTGTGAAGGCCAAGAAGCCAAGCGAGGTTTTTCACGTGGGGGATGTCATTTCAGTAAGCCTTGGAGAGCTGGATTCTGAAACGACCTTTTGGCAGCTATTTCTGGAACAGACACCGGAGGCGCAGGCAGGGTTGTTGTGCATTGAGGCTGAGACAGGCAATGTCAAAGTAATGGTGGGCGGCAGAGATTTTCTGGAGAGTCAGTTCAACCGGGCCGTACAGTCCAGGAGGCAACCCGGGTCAGCATTTAAACCCGTCATTTATGCGGCTGCACTGGATAAAGGCTATACACCGGCATCTGTTATAATTGATTCGCCCATCGTGTTTCAGAACGAGCAGATGGATTTCAAGTGGAAACCGAGAAATTATGGCCAGAAATTTTATGGCCCCACACTTTTACGTGAGGCGCTGGAAAAATCCAGAAATGTTGTTACCATTAAAATCTTACAGGATATCGGTGTTCCCTATTGTATCTCCTATGCCAGGAGACTCGGTATCACCTCGGATTTAAGCAATGATCTTTCCATCGCCTTGGGGTCTTCCGGTGTTTCATTGCTGGAGATGGTGAATGCCTATTCTGTTTTTGCAAACCAGGGATATCTGGTTCAACCGGTATTTATTCAAAAAATCGTCGATCGCGATGGTAATGTTCTTGAAGAGGCCGGCACGGTTAGGGAAAAGGTATTGGAGAAAAATACCGCCTACCTGATAACCAATCTCCTGGAAGGGGTTGTCAAAAACGGGACCGGGAGGCGAATCAAGGCATTGAAGCGGCCGGTAGCCGGCAAAACAGGAACATCGAACAACCTGTTTGATGCCTGGTTTGTAGGGTATTCACCGCGTTATATCACCGGGGTCTGGGTCGGGTTTGACGAAGAGAAATCCCTGGGAGAAGGTGAACAAGGCGCTCGTACCGCCAGCCCTATCTGGTTGGGTTTCATGAGGGAAATCCTGAAAGATCAACCCATCAAAGTTTTTCAGGTACCGGAAGGTGTGGTCTTTGCCAAGATCGATGCAGAGACAGGCTTGCTGCCGATTCCGGAATCGAAAGAAACCCTATTTGAGTGTTTCAAGGAAGGCTCGGTACCTACGGAGTATACAAAAAAGCCGGATACCGTGACCGAAGCAGAAGAGTTTTTCAAGCTGGACATGTAACCCCACAACCAAAGCTCAGCTTAGGTATTACTCTCATGAGATTACGCCTCATCATCCTGGTTCTTTCCCTACTGGCCTTTATGTCGGCCTCCACCGGTGGTTATTTCTATTATAACTCATTGAAGGAGGCGGCCTTCAATGAAGCGGAACGGCAGACCATAACTCGCATTGCCTTGATCAAGAAAAACCTTTCATCCTATCTTTCGGAAAACATAAAGGCGGTAAAGGTGCTGGCCGGTATGGACGAGATGCTTGAAATGCTTGTGCGTCCGGGCAATATTGCACAAAACAACGCAAATGAGGTACTGGACCTGTTCAAGGCGTCTCTTGAAACGGATGTTTGTTATCTCATGAATTACGAAGGTGTCACTGTCGCGTCTTCCAACCGAAATGCCCCCGACAGTTTTGTCGGTAAAAATTTTGCGTTTCGACCCTACTTCCAGCAGGCTATTCATAGCGCGCCGTCCACCTACCTTGCCCTTGGAACCACCTCTAAAAAGAGAGGCGTTTATTATAGTTTTCCTGTTTTTGAAAGAGGTGAGGATATACCCATCGGGCTCGTTGTTATCAAAGGATCCATCGAAGAAATCGAGAAAAAAATCAGTTTTTCGGAAGATGAAATCGTGCTGGTTACAGACCCCTTCGGCGTTATTTTCATTTCAAGTCGAAAAGACTGGCTGTTTCAAACGACGGAAAAAGTTTCAAAAGCTGATGAGAATCGTATTTTAAAATCACGACAATTCGGTCGAGGGCCCTGGTTCTGGACGGGACTGACCTTCTCTGATGATGCAAACTCAGAAGATCGGGAGGGAAACCAGTATCGTGTCCATCGTGGTGAGATCGATAACTACCCGGGTTGGAGTTTCATTCATCTTCGAAACCGTAATGCCATCTCAAAGATTGTATCAGACCCCCTTACAAAAATGATGGGTCCCATTGTGCTGCTGCTGTGTCTCCTCGTAGGAATGTCGGTGTTTATCCTCTACCGAAAAGCCTCCGGTGAGATATTGCAAAAAAAATCAGCTGAAAAAGCCTTGAGAGAAAGCGAAGAACGGTATCGGATGCTTTACCACCAGACCCCGGCCATGCTGCATTCCATAGATAGAGATGGTTATATTGTGAGCGTCAGTGATTACTGGGCAGATGTGATGGGTTATGAAAAGAAAGATGTTGTGGGCAGGCGGCTGACGGAATTTTTTACCGACACCTCTCGCAATCATGCGGAGCAAAATATCTTCCCGCAGTTCTTCAAGATCGGGTTTTGTAAAGATGTCCCCTACCAGTTCGTCAAAAAAAATGGTGAGATTATCGACATCCTGCTTTCAGCTATCAGTGATCGAAAAGAAGATGACCAACCCGTAAGATCACTGGCTGTTTCCATCGACGTAACCGAAAGGAAACGGGCAGAAGAGGCTTTGACTCGAGCCAAGGAGGAATTGAGCCGTTATTCGAAAGAACTGGAAGCCGAAGTGCGGGAACGGACGGCCGAGATCAGCAGCATATTGAAATATACACCGGATGTTGTTTCCATCAAGGACGAACAAGGGCGGTATCGCCTGATCAATACCCGTTTTGAAACCATTCTGAACAAGATGAATGAAGACGTTCGCGGCAGGACCGATTTCGAGATTCTACCTGCAGACATCGCCGAAAAAATTCATCAACATGACCAGCAGGTGCTTTCCCAAGGGCGTTCGTTTCAGGTGGAAGAATACCTGCCCCATGATGACGGGTTGCACACGTATCTTTCGGTTAAATTTCCTGTCTATGATGAACATGGGGTCACCAGCGGTGTTGGTGCGATTTCCACCGACATTATGGAAGTTAAAAAAGCACAGGATCAACTCCGACGATTGTCCGGCAGTATTATGGCAAACCAGGAGAAGGAGCGAGCGTATATTGCCCGTGAACTGCATGATGAACTGGGCCAGGTGTTAACGGCGTTGCGAATGGATGCTGTATGGTTTCAGGAGCGGATGAAAGGATCAGACCCTTCGGTGGCGAAGCGGGCACAG
The DNA here is from genome assembly GCA_029939655.1 of Desulfobacterales bacterium. Classification (GTDB taxonomy): domain Bacteria; phylum Desulfobacterota; class Desulfobacteria; order Desulfobacterales; family B30-G6; genus B30-G6. The sequence goes on along the minus strand of JAOZSO010000167.1, from coordinate 908 downwards.
GCCATGTGCAAGTTGATCGACAAGACCATCGAGGAGGTCCGGTTGATGGCCATCAGGCTTCGACCTGGTGTTTTAGACCATCTGGGCCTTGTGGATGCCTTGGAGTGGTGCGTGACGGATTTTGAGCGCCGAACCGATGTTTCCTGCGTCTTTGACCATTCAGAAGTGCCCAAGGTCAATGACAACATCGCCATCACTGCCTACCGGATAACCCAGGAAGCGCTTACAAACGTTGCACGACATGCCGCAGCAAAGCATGTTTTTGTTACGCTTCACTCGGAAAATGAAGAACTGGCGCTACAGGTGGCAGATGATGGATCCGGTTTCGATCAAAAAATGCTTCAGGATGCAGAGGGTCTGGGGGTCGCTTTCATGCGTGAACGGGCGGTTCTGGTGGGAGGACATATAGAGATTGCCGCATCGCCTGAAAACGGGACAACTGTGACGTTCAGGGCGCCCCTCAAAAAATAATATCCGGGATCCTGTGGCTGTTCAGGAGCAGCTTGAAAACTGTAACTTATAATATATGATAATTGTTAAGAACATCCCTTGTGGGGATATACGAACACCATGAGGTGTTTTATGATAAAGGTATTGCTGGCTGATGACCATAGCATCGTTCGTGAAGGGCTCCGGCGTATCGTGGAAGAGAGTGACGATATGGAAGTTGTGGCGGAAGCGTCCGACGGGAAGGAAGCTATTCATCAGATTCGAAAGAGCAGGCCGGATGTTGCTGTGATCGATATCTCCATGCCTGAAATTGACGGGCTGGAGGTTCTCCAGCAGCTACAACCGGAATATCCGGAACTTCCCATCCTGATACTGACCATGCACGAAGAGCAACAATATGTTGTTCGCGCCATCGAGGCCGGCGCCAGGGGATACATCACCAAGAAATCGGCCCCGGA
>JAOZSO010000166.1:0-7410 GCA_029939655.1 Desulfobacterales bacterium | reverse complement strand
GATCAAAACATGAGCAGAGCATAGCGAATTGCATATTGGGTTGACAAAAAACAATTTGTGTACTAATTAACTAACATAATGTTACGAATAAATAATTTATTAAGATATCCAGCGCGCTAGTGACATGGAAAATCCTTTCAGTTATACCGGCATTGTAAAAGGCAAAGCATTTTGCAACCGGGAAACCGAGCAAACGGAATTGCTCGGTTTTATCAGGGGATCTCAGAACATACTCCTGTATTCTCACCGGCGCTATGGGAAAAGTTCACTTATTTTTAAGCTTTTCGAACGACTCGATCGGCAGCGACCCAAATTCGGTACACTCTATGTTGAATTATACGGCACCTTGTCTGAAAAGGATTTTGTTGCTGCCATTCTGACGAGTTTGAGCCAAATCGAATCCAGGCTTGAAAAACTGGCTCAACTAGTTCGCGGTGCGATTCAGTCGGTTAAGTTCGGTTTGTCTATCGACCCCATCAGCAATTCACCCGGTATTTCCATTTCCTTTGATTCAAGCTACGATGAAGCGGTGTTAAGTAATGCATTGGGGTTGCTAGGCAGTTTTTCCAAAAGCCGCAAACTCTTGGTGGTGTTTGATGAGTTTCAGGAAATTGCGAATTATAAACAGGCGGGATTTGAGAAAAGACTCAGGGCAATAATCCAGCAGCACGACAATATCAGTTATATATTTTGCGGCAGCAAACGTCACATTCTAAATGAAATTTTTTCCAATCAGAATCGAGCTTTCTATAAGCTGGCTCAAAGTTACCCATTGTCAAAAATAGAGACCAGCCAGTATGTGTCGTGGGCTAAGAATCTCTTTGGGAAATCAGGCCGGAAGATCGGAGCCGAGTTCATAGAGGAGATCGTTTTACGCTGTGAAAACCACCCGATGTATGTGCAACAATTTTTATTTTATTTGTGGGAACAAAAAAATACGACGATTTCCCGAGAAACAGTTGATGAGATAGAACTGAAAGTTCTTCAAACCAGCCAGAATGAATATTTAAATCTCTGGGATTCTCTTACCTTGAATCAGAAAAAAACGCTCAAACTCATCATACTTACTGGCGGCAAGGATATATTTTATGCAAGTGCTCTGCAATCAGCTGACCTTAAGGCAGGCTCGCAAGTTACCCGGTCATTGGAAAAACTCGTCGGTAGTGACATCGTACTGAAAAATAATTACTATAAAATACAGGATGTAATGTTCAAAAATTGGATCCATAAATATTTATTGAAAAGCTGACACCATTTTTTCGGTTTTATTCGGGTTCAAATCCCGGACACCCGGTCATGATGGCGTGTTTGCGACTCACTGGATATTGGCGGCAGATTTGGGGTTTAACATCATGTATACGGCAGGCCCACCGGTTTTCATGGGGCTTTTTCTGTAAATACGGACATGTTTCAGCAAATGTTCTGGTGCCCGGCTTTATCCAGATCCGGTACACCGCCTCCCGGCCGTTTTTTTGAAAAGTACCCACCCAGTCAAGAATTTCGCTTCTGCCTGCCTGTTCCCACCGGGCCACATCATCGGACGTGACTTCATTGTGATAATCGAGTGTCCGGCAGCATTTGCCGCATTGACGACATGTAAAATCTTCCATGCCCGTCAATATGCGAACACCCGGCTGGCCGCTTGTGGGATCTTTCTCCGTGAATGCACGTGTCTGGAACACCCGGGAACATACAGCAGTCAGCGTTATGGGATCGGCCTTGCTGTTAGAAATGATGTCACACATGGTCTCTATCAGTTCGAAATTTTCCAGCCAGCACATTTTCCGCTGGCCGGTCATGCTGATCCAGAGGCCGTCTTTCCCCATTACGCGTTTAGCAATGATATCCCCTTTTGATAGTACACTGATAATTTCGCTAAAAAGGAGAACTTGCGGTTCATACTGCCTGAAATCCAGGCATACGGCAGCAATTGCCTGCTCTATCGTTAAAAAAATACTGTCCTTTTCAACCATGGGATTGTTACTCTACTTCGGTGTTTGCCCGCAACGGTGACAGGCTACCAGAGCGCCCGATTCATCGATTAGATGCTCTACGATCTGCCGACTCAACATGTCTCCCGTGGTGATCTCTTCGTCGACGACGATGTCGGCGCCGGCCTCCTGAAGATCTGCCGTGTGCCGGTTATACCGGCAGCGGACAGCAATCGGCAATTGAGGTCGCAGCCGCCGGATCATGGCCACGACCTGAACTGCAGCATGGGGGTCAGGAATCGTCACCACCGCCATGCACACATCGGCCAGGCCGGCGTGCATCAATATCTCCTCGTGGCCTGCATCTCCAAGATGTAGGCGAAGACCTTGTTGACGGGCATAATCACGGCTCTTGGGATTTACATCGATGAGCACAGGTTCCAGCCGGTGCGCTACCAGCGTTTTCACTACCTGTCGCCCGGCAGGTCCAAGCCCAACCACCAGTACCTGGTTGGCCGGAACCGGCTGTATGGACGAAGAAAGATCTGCTGCCAATGGTTTGCGGTGGGAAATCAGTGCAAGGAGTCGCTCTGTAAAGGTATCGGCGTGGTTAATCAGGTAAGGGGTGACCAGCATCAACACAATGATCACCGACACTAACAGATCCACCGTATCGGTTGTAAGCACATCGCCACTACGGGCAGCGGCCGCCAGTACAAACGAAAACTCGCCCACCTGGCTCAGGGTGATACCTGTTGCCAGAGCCTGGCGGTTGTCGAGACTGAACAGGCGAGTGACGCCATAAATAATCACGGTTTTCAGCATCAGAACTAGCATGGAAACGAGTGCGATCCAGGGGAGGTGGGTGACAAACCACATGGGCTTGGCCTGCATGCCAACTGAAACAAAAAAAAGCGTGACCATGATGATGCGCATGGAGCCGATGTCGGCTCGTACCTGGGTGGCAAAGGGGGATTCTCCCAGCAGCATGCCCGCGACAAAAGCACCCAGTGCCGGGGAAAGATGCAGTTTGTGGGCTGCCCAGGCGGCACCGAAACCCACGGCGATACTCAGCAGAACGGTTAATTCCCGATTGGCAAAGAGTTTGGCCTCACTCAGTAATATCGGGGCCAGATAATATAGCAGCAAATAGAGAACAGTGGCCAGTCCGATGACCGACAGGGTCATCTTGAGGATGTGCAGTCCGATATTCATCTCTGCCGCAGCCGGTGTAAAGAAACTCACCATCAGCACCAGGGGAACGATGGCGATATCCTGTAGCAGAAGAATGGCAAGGCATGTCCGGCCTTTGACCGAATCGATTTCCACTCGGTCCACCAGCAACCGCAGCACCATGGTGGTAGAACTCAATGCCAGAATGGCTCCCAGTGTGAGGGCACGGGGGAGACCCACCATGGAAAACAATGCCAAGGTCACCACCAGCATGGTCATCACCACCTGCAGGGTACCCCCGCCGAATGCCATGCGTCCCATTTTCATCAACTGCTTGAAGCTGAACTCCAGGCCGATGGAAAACAGCAACAGGGCAACCCCCAATTCGGAAGCCTGGTTGACAGCGGCCGTGTTGAACAGCAGGGGGCCGACAATGATGCCTGCCAGAAGATATCCCAGTATGGGACTCTGTCCCAGACGCTGGGCCAGGGCGCCCAAGAGAAATGCGCCGCCCAGCAGCATCACCAGTTCCATGACGAAAAACCAGATGTCCATAAATCTAATAATAGAATAATGATGAAAGAAAAAACAAGAATTGTTTTCTAAAAATGTTCGGGCTAAGGTTGTTCGTGATGATGTATCACCATTTCATTTATACTGATAGGAGGAGCTATGACACCTGTATTTTATGATGTTGTATATCGTGGGAAATTACTTCCGGGTTTCGATATTGATGGTGTAAAATCTAAACTGATGGATCTGTTTTCAATCAGCGAAGAAAAAGCCATGAAAATACTTAAGAGCAAAGGAATAGCTTTAAAAAAGAATACGGATGAGATTTCTGCTAAAAAGTATGAAACTGCTCTGAGACGAATAGGGATGGAAGTCACTTTGACCAGAAGCAAGAAAGAGCCCGATTCCGGAGAAACATCAAAGGTACCCCCTGATGAAGGAACGATAAAACAAGAACCTATTGAAACGGAAAAAGTTAAAAAAGCGGATCGGGCACCTGCAGAAGAAGATGTGAGCGCTGATCCGGAATCTTCACAAGAAGGGGATGGGGTTTCAAAAGTTCCCTTTGAATTCAGCGGCTCGGGGTCGGAATACTTTAAAATCTGGCTTGTGAATATTATTTTATCGGTCATCACAATCGGCATTTACTCGGCCTGGGCCAAAGTGAGACGTAAGCAGTACTTTTATGGCAGTACGAAGCTTTTTGGGAGCAGTTTTGAATATTTAGCCGACCCTGTAAAAATCCTCAAAGGACGTCTTATCGTTGTCGGTTTTTTTATTCTTTACTCGGCGTTGTCTAATTTGCTTCCGCTTGTTTCCGGTATTATGAGTCTGGTATTTATTCTGATTCTTCCCTGGTTGATCGTTCGGTCGCTTGTATTTAATGCGCGTAACAGTGCTTTGAGAAATGTTCGATTCGGTTTCAAGGGAAGTATCAAAGAAGCCGTAAAGGTCTACATTCTGTGGCCGCTTGCAGCAGCCCTGACGCTGGGTGCTCTTTCTCCCTATGTGTTTTTTCGTCAGAAAAAATTTGTTGTCGAAAACACCGTTTACGGCAGAACCGCCTTTGTCTTTACTGCAACGGCACGGGAGTATTATCGGATTTTTTTCGGTGCTCTCATTCCGATCATTACCGGAATTATTCTTATGGCGGTAGCCGCCTTCTTCCTTCCGCCTGTTTCCGCCCTGGTATTCCTGGTTTTATACCTTTACCTGATGGCTTATTTTTCAGTGAAGACCACCAATCTTCTATTCAACACCAGCAGTCTATCCCATCACCGGTTTGAGGCTGGATTGAAAACAGGCGAATATATGATGCTTGTTTTGACCAACTCCCTGGGTGTTGCGGTAACCCTGGGATTGTTCTTTCCCTGGGCAAAGGTCAGGACCGTTCAATACAAACTTCAGCATATAGCGTTGTTGGCTTCCGGAAACCTTGAGGGCTTCATTGCCGACGAGGAAAAGCAAGTGAGTGCCATTGGTGAAGAGATCGGTGATTTTTTTGATATGGACTTTGGTTTATGATCTCCGCTAAAGGGAAATGGTATGATGGGAGAACATCGGCAGCAGAGGATGTTGTGTGCATTGTCTACGATAACGGTGCTGTTCGCATTGAACGGATGAGCGATGGTGGCCTGATCCTGAGCAGGTCACGTTTTGATATTGAAATATCGCCAAGGTTGGCCAATACGCAACGTTACCTTCTTTTTCCTCAAGGTGAAAAATTTGAGACTGACGACAATGATACGGTTGACCGGATAGAAACCCGATTTACAAAACCGTCGTGGCTCAAAATCGTTTACAGACTGGAGAGTCACTGGCGGTATGTTTTACCTGCCCTGGCATTGCTGCTTTTTATTCTCTGGGGTGGTATGTCTTATGGGATTCCATGGGTTGCCAAAACGATCGCCTACAGACTCCCTCCCTCCATGCTTAGTTTCGCCAGCAGTCAAACACTTGATATCTTGGATCGATCTGTTTTCGAACCGTCGGAACTGGATGCTAAAACCCAAAAGAGAATCTTGAAACACTTCCAGCCGGTGATGGAGATGCATTCAGATTATATGTTGGAGATCGTGTTCAGAAAAGGCGGGAGGATAGGCCCGAATGCATTTGCCCTGCCCAACGGTGTCATTGTTTTTACAGATGAAATGATTCAGATAGCAGAACATGACGATGAACTCTTAGCTGTTCTGACCCATGAAATAGGACATATTGTACATCGGCATGGTATGAGAAGACTGATTCAGGACTCTATTTTGGGCTTTGTTCTATTGGCGATTACAGGGGATGTGTCGGGATCGTCAGAACTTTTCCTTGGTTTGCCGGTTTTGTTGACGGAATTGGCATATTCAAGAAAATTTGAAAGGGAGGCGGACGAATATGCTTTAACCAGCATGCACACCAGTGGCATATCACCCGCCCACTTTGCTTTTTTAATGCGCCGGATTGAAAACCAGAAGCCAACCGCGCCGGATATCGCGTCTGGAAAATGGATCAATTATTTATCGACGCACCCGCTGACGGAAGAACGGCTAAAGGGATTCGATGAACAGGACCTAAGGTGAGCGTTTCAAATTAGTTAGTGTCCGTCCAGAAATGAGGATTTTTACGTGAGATCAAGGCGGACGACAGATTTAACCCGGAGTAATAGCGTGCTATTTTGAGGAGTTAAATCATGGCGTCCAACGCCGATATCGCGGAAAAAGACCATTTATGGATGGGCACTAGGTAGGAGTTTGTCGTATATGGCAGATATTATAGAAAAAATAGGTCGGTCGATTGTACAGCACGGCCCATATAACCGGCGTGTCTACCTCATGAAACTGCATGGCCGGGATGTGCTTGACATCCTGCCTGCCTTAGATCGTTTGGCACACGACAACCACTACGAAAAAATTCTGGCCAAGGTTCCGTCGGAAAGTGAGGCGGCTTTTGAAAAACAAGGCTACGTTCAGGAGGCCGTTATACCGGAATACTTCAATAATCGGGAACATGCTTTTTTTATGTGTAAGTATCTTTCTTCGAGTCGTAGGCAGATAACTGAACCTCAGCAAATCCGGGACATCCTATCCCTGGCAAAACATCAGGGACAACTCCCATGGGAGAAAAAATCTACCCAATCCTTGCATATTCGTATTTGCGAACCTGGGGACGCTGATGAAATGAGCCGGGTATTTAAATCGGTCTTCAAGACGTATCCGTTTCCCATATTCGATGCCGAGCATCTATCCACCGTTATGAAAAACAAGCAGGCCAGGTATTTTTGCATAGAAAACGACCGGCAAATCAATGCCATTGCCGCATCTGAAATCGACCCTGACAACAAGGGAGTTGAGATGACGGATTTTGCGACCCTGCCTGAATACCGCGGGCGTGGTTTTGCAGGCTGTCTTCTAGAAGATATGGAACGGGCAATGACGGGACAGGGAATGAAAACCGCTTTCAGCATCGCCAGGGCACTCTCCCCTGCCATGAATATTCTTTTTGCAAGGAAGGGTTATGCTTTTGGCGGGACACTCGTTAACAACACCCATATTTCCGGCCGCATCGAGAGCATGAATGTCTGGTATAAATCACTATATGCTTCTCCCGATTAATGGGAGAAATTGAAGACTTTGATACAAGCGCAGGCTATGCTATACTCTTTGAAAATTTTAGAACGCAAGCTAATCGCTTTAACCAATAGGAATAATATCAAATAAACATCTTAGATTTTATTTGTGTTGTTTATCCCAATGTTGCAAAAGCCGGAGGGCTTCAGAGTCAAGGCGTCTGAGGGTGAAGTCGTAGT
>JAOZSO010000165.1:0-7426 GCA_029939655.1 Desulfobacterales bacterium | reverse complement strand
CTGCCGTGTGAGCCATTCCACCACAGTGTCAAAAGCCCAGTCCGGCGCACGGTCAACGGTTCCGTCCATGATCCGGGTCATGGTATCCACCAGGTGCTGGTTGTGTTGCATGGTTGTGAGCCGGTTTCGGAACATGGCAGCCCCTTTGGCCGGCTCCTTGTCAAGCTGGCCCATGATATTTGCTATTTCATTCTGGAATCCTTTGATACCGTAGTGTCGGATAAAACCGTTCCAGGCTTCGATGATTTGCGAAAAGTCATCCAATGGTTCTGATATGGCTTTGAGCTTCTTCATTGTCCAGTGATACTTATCGTTTTTTAACAACTGAAGCCTGGTGGGAAGAATTTCGTAAGGTATGACCCGGATATGGGAGATGCCGTTTTCGGCGACCCCGGCTTTTACGAAATAACCGATTTTTCTAAACTGAAGCTTGGTATGCTGGAAGAAGACAAAGTTACCCAGGCTGTAACAGATGGGCACATGATGCCGTATCTGTACTCCCTGGGGTACATGGGGGTGGTGACCGATGATCAGGTCGGCACCGGCATCTGCAATCCGCTGAAAGGCGGCAGCCAGATAGGGTGGGGGGTAGGGGATATATTCGACACCTCCGTGGCAGATAACAATCGTGGCATTGACGTGTCTTTTCAGTTCCTGAATCTGACTGACGACCCCATCGACGTCCCAGCCATAAACCCCCGGGTTTTCCCCTGCTGCAGTCAGGTCTTCACCCTCGCTGAAGTTGATAATGCCGATCTTGGACCCCTTGCATGGTATGATCAGGGGCGCAGACGCTTCTTCTAAGGACATCCCTGCGCCAACGGTCTTGATGTTGTTTTGATGGAGCAGATCCCTGGTTTTTATAAATGCCCTGGTTCCGTAGTCGAAAACATGATTGTTGCCCAGGGTAGCCACCTCGAACGGAATCGTGGTGAGTCCTGAAATATGTCCGGAAACACCCTTGAGAACAGCCCCGCTTTTGGAAACCGGTTCCCCATCGTCCACGAGGGGGCATTCCAGGTTGACGATACGCATGTCGCCACCTTGCAATTCCGGAAGCAAGTCGCCATAAACAGCCTCTGGATCCTGGAGGATAATATCTTTGAAACCACGAATGGGCGCCCAGTCTGAACAGATGACGACCTCTGCCTGGGAATTTTTAATCCGGACATTGTGCCACGTTCCGGTTTTCCAATCCATTCTATTTTCAGATGGGTGATTCATACGTTTTATGACTCTTAATATTTAAAAGATGAACGTCCAACATCGAACATCGAACGTCCAATGTTGAATGAAAACAAAGATTGAGGCTCCCGTCGCAAGCGACGGGGAATGCGCTCGCTTTTGCGATTCAATACCAAGCCATTCTCCTGTTTCTTCATCTTTCAAATTCAAAATTCGATGTTGGACGTTCGATGTTCGACGTTTATTCGTTTCCCAGCGTTAAACACTTTTTAGGGACAACCCAATAAACTCAATAAACCCAACAAACTCAACGAACATATACCTTCGGCACCCTTGAGGTCAACGACGATACAATTTCATAATTGATGGTGCCAACCCTTTTGGCGATTTCATCTGCTGAAATGGTTTCCTCTCCCTGTGATCCCAGTATCACCACTTCATCTTCAAGATTGACATCCGGCACATGACCCACATCGATCATTGTCAGATCCATGCAAACCCTGCCGATGATGGGAGCCCGCACACCCTGTACCAGCATATGACCCCTGGATGAAAGGATGCGGTCATACCCGTCTGCATAGCCGATGGGGATGGTGGCGATCCTGGTGGAACGCGGCGTGACATGGGTGCTGCCGTAACTGACGGCAAAATCGGCACCAACCGCCTTTACGTGGATTACCCTCGATTTGATGGACATGACCGGCTTGAGATCGATCCGCTGCCTGTCTACTTCATCGGACGGCCAGAGACCGTATTGAGCGATCCCGGGTCTCACCAGATCCAGGTGAGATTCGGGTATATCAATAATGGCGGCACTGTTGGCGGCATGGCGATACTTGACCCTAAAGGAATGCTTTTTCAAGGATTCAAGCAGTTTCGTGAAACGTGATAACTGAATCCTTGCATGGTCCTTGTCCCGGCTGTCTGCATTGGCGAAGTGGGTGAAAATACCTTCCACTTCGATGCCGGGAAGGGCAGTGATGGTCAGAATATCATTTATGGCATGCTTGAACTGTTCACCTGAAAGCGACTGGACAGCGATTTCATCAGCCAGAAGACCCAGGCGCCCCATGCCGGTGTCGACCTTGATGTGGGCCTTGATGGTTTTCTTGCATCGTACGGCTTCGGCCGAAATGCTGCGGGCACCCTCCAGTGAGTTGAGAGCTGCCCGAATATCCTGGGATGCCAGGATGTCAACATATGCGGGTAAGCTGTGGCCAAAAAGCAAAATAGGTGCCGACAATCCTGCTTCTCGAAGTCTGACAGCCTCATCCATGCGTGCCACTGCAAGGAGATCGGCGCCGTTTTCAAGAGCCACCCGGGCAACCTGAGAGGCACCGTGACCATATCCATCCGCTTTTACGACAGCCATCATGACAGCAGACGGTGCGGTGACACGTCGCAACTCACGGTAATTATGTGCCAGCGCACCAAGATCGATTTCCGCCCAGGTCAGGGCGGAAAAGTCATTGGTTGGATGGAAAACCGCTTCCATGTCAAACCTTTCCCTGTCCGTATGCAGTGGTGTAGTCTTTGAAAAGTTGCATCACTTTCTGTGTTCTCCGGCCAGGCCGGCCGTCTCCAATGACGATATCGTCCAACTGGATAATTGGTACTACCTTCTTGTTGGAGGCGGAAATAAAAACCTCTTCCATGGAAGGCAGTTCATCCTTTTGGATCTCTCTGACATCCAGATCAAAGTGACCCTTAACCAGGTCTACCAGGACGCCTCGTGTAATCCCCGGCAAAATATCCAGTTTCGGTGTTATGAGTTTATTCTCTTTGAAACAGAAAAAATTCGTGGTGGTGCCTTCAAGAAGCCGATTCTTGCGATCCACATAGATGGACTCAATGGCACCCATAGCCTTCGCCCGCTCCAGTGCCCATACCGCTGTCAGGTAGTTGGTACTCTTGGCGCCAGGCATAAAGCGTTCGATCTCTGCGGTTACCAATTTAGCGCCATTAGAATACCACCAGTCAGGTAGTTGAAGCTTGGGCGTCACCATGACGATCAGATAGCCGTTTCCCTCAGGTGTGACGCCATCCGAGCTGATGCCGCCGGTGTATACGATGCGAATGTTGGATTCATCATGATGGGTGTTGCGACGGATGGTTTCTTCCACAATGCCACAAATTTCTTCTTTGGAGTGCTTGAGCTTGAGTCCGATTTTCTGGGCTGAATTTACCAGTCGTTGGACATGTTCTTTCAAATGGAAGGAGCGTTTGTTATACGTGACTAAAAAGTCGAATACGCCGAACCCCCTTAGCACGATAATGTCTTTAACGGACAGCACACATTTATCTTCATCTACGTACTGTCCATCAATATAATAGATATCCATTTAGGTCTCCTTTTGTGAGCGTCCTAACATTTTTGACGAGATAGTACAACCTGGGCTGAGGGATTGTTCCCGAAGAGGTGTGCCGAAATCTTGATGGAGAAGGGTTCGCAAAAAACACAGGCATACCCGTGGATCTGTCGAGGCTTTTTGCGAACACTCGATTCCCAAGAGATCGGTGCAGATCGAGAAAAAAATCGCTCAGATCAGGTTAAGGAATTTCGTGTATGACGGTGTATAACGACAGGATGATTGAGACATTCCATGAGAGCGGATCAAATCAAAGCTCTCATGGAATGCCCGATGATATGTCAGACGAACTCCGTCTGCTTTTCAGGTAAGGCTATGCAAAATATGCGCGGATAAATTTCAAGAACTTCTCGTTTTCTGCATCCGTTCCAGGGGTTACCCTGAAATATCCGGTTTTCCCGTGGATTTCACCGATTTTCTTGAGATATATTTTCTCGTCAAGAGCGGCTTTGAGTATTTCCTCGGTACTCTTGCCCGTCATGGTGCCATCGATGAGCATGTAGTTGCCGTTGGCCGGGTAGGGTTTGAGACCCAGCTTTTGTAGCTCTTCGGTAAAAATAACCATCCACTTGTTGTTGTGCTCAACCTTGTCTTTGACCTCATCCGGGTTGTCGATGATGGCTTCAGCGGCAGCAGCGGACATCAGGCTCACGTTCCAGGGCAGGAACATACGGTTGAAAGCAGCAATCATCTCTTCGGTTCCCAGGACAAACCCGAACCGGACACCCGCAAATCCATAAGCTTTGGAGAATGTCACCGACAGAAACACCTGGGGGTACTTCTTGATCAGATCTGCTTTTGAGGGTCTGTCAGTATTGTAATCCAGATATGCTTCATCTACACAGAGGGGAACACCGGTTTCACAGAAACGCTCCAGATCCACATCATCGATGAAGACACCCGTGGGGTTGTTGGGGTTGATGATCAGGATCAGTTTCGTCCTGTCATTGATGGCGGCAAGCATACCATCGACATCATACTGAAGGTCTTCTTCCCGGACAGGGATTGAAACAACCTTGGCGTTACACAGCTCTGCACGCGGCGGAAAGAGCTCAAAGGTCGGCGTGGACAGCATGAACTCGTCTCCGGGCTGCAGGAAGACACGCATCATGGCATCGATGGTTTCTGAAGAGCCATTGCAAAGTGCCACATTGTCAGGTCCCAGACCATACATGTCACCGATCTTGGTTCTCAGCCGCAGAAAGCTGTCAGGATAACGGTTGCCGTCCCGCATAGCCTGCGCCGCAGCCTCGATCACTTTTTCCGAGGGCTGAATGGGGTTTTCGTTGAGCATGAGGCGGGCGTGGTCAGGGTTGGCCCATGCCTTGTCCAGGATGCCGACATTGTACTCTCTTGCCGTATAAAGCCAGGGAACGATCCAGTCTTTTAATTCTTTTTTCATTTGAGTTTCCTTTCATATGATTATTTTTGCATGTTCCAAATAAATATCGATTCTACAATACAGATTCAAATGGTTCATAAGGCAGGTCAAACGCATCTGAAACACCTTTGTAGGTCACCTTTCCTTCAACCACATTGAGACCTTTGGCTATTTCGGGATTTTCCAGAGACGCGATTTTATACCCCTTGTCTGCCAGTTGAATGGCATAGGGCAGGGTGGCGTTGGTCAGCGCAACCGTTGACGTCATGGAGACCGCTCCGGGCATGTTGGCCACACAGTAATGAATAATGCCGTCCACCTCGTAAATGGGATCGTCATGGGTGGTGGCTTTTGATGTTTCAAAGCACCCGCCCTGATCGATGGCAACATCCACGATTACGGATCCTTTCTTCATGTATCCCAGCATCTCACGGGTTATCAGTTTGGGGGCGACAGCGCCTGGGACCAAGACAGCACCCACCACCAGATCGGCTTCCTTCAGCAGTTTCCGGAGGATGGCCGGGTTGGACATGAGCGGGAAACAGTTTTTAGGCATGACATCGGAAAGATATCGGAGCCGTTCCAGGTTGGTGTCCAGAAGATACACTTTGGCCCCCATGCCGCAGGCCATTTTAGCCGCATTGGTACCGACGATTCCCCCGCCGATGACAATGACTGTTCCCGGTTCCGTCCCGGGGACCCCGCCCAGCAGGACGCCCTTGCCGTTGTAAGTCTTTTCAAGGTATTTGGCACCTTCATGTATCGCCATCCGGCCGGCCACCTCACTCATGGGCGTCAGCAGGGGCAGGGAACCATTAGGTCTCTCAACAGTTTCATAAGCGACCGCTATGGAACCGGTGTCGATGATGGCGCGTGTCAGCTCCTCTGAAGCGGCAAAATGAAAATAGGTAAACAGCACCTGCCCCTTGCGGATCAAAGGATATTCCACCGGTAACGGCTCTTTGACCTTCATGACCATTTCGCTTTTCTCATAAATTGCCTGGGCGGATGGCTCGATCTGAGCACCGGCTTTTTCATATCTCTCGTCAGAAAAGCCGGAGCCTTGGCCGGCTGTGGTTTCCACCATGACTGTATGCCCGTGGGCGACCATCTGCTCGACACCCGCCGGTGTCATGGCAACGCGATTTTCCTTGATTTTGATTTCTTTTAAAATACCTACCTTCATAACGTCCTCCTTTTCTTAAGGGAACAAATATTAAGCGTTATTCAGACACTTGTCTGCAAATGAAACCATTTCCTCGGTGGCTTTATTGAATTGTGTTGCCGTACGCTGAAGAGCGGGGTGGGTATTGTACTCATCCCGGGAGTAGCCGTCCACTGCGTAGGCCTTTTCAAAATAGGGCACCTGCATCAGTTTATCCATGACATCCTTGGGAATGTCTTTAAGGATGCGGTCTTTTTCAAAAACGATCTTATCCTGCTCCTCAAAGTTGATCAACTGGTCTATAAAAGTCGGTGGACAGGTCACTACCGTTGCGCAGCCGGCTTTTTCCTCCAAATGCGGAATCCGGGTGACACCATCCACCACGGGTCCGATTCGAAGCGAACAGGAGAGCATCTTGCTCTCCAGCTTGTTATCGATGAGATACTTATAAGCTTTCTTGAAAATGGCCAATTCCGCCCATCTGACATCCATGTCGGAAAGCTCGATGCCTTTTTCAGATGCGAAGTCTCTCAGCCCGCCAAGATCTCCGTATCTCGATTCCATGTGCGTAATAACCGATCGCCATTTCGAAAGATCCACATGGTTCTTTTTGGCTGTTTCAAGACCGCGCTTGACGGTCTCGGCACAATCAACCAGCTGGGGCAGGATAAAGGTCAGGGTATTGTTGGTGGCGATTCCCTTGGAGGTCAGAAATTCGATGACTTCATACCCTTCTTTGGTACCCGGCACCTTGATCATGACATTGGGATTGATTGCTGCGATTTCGAGGGCCTGCTTGAGCATGGCATCTTTGTCAAAGGCACTGCGGGGATCTACCTGGCCGGAAAGAAATCCCTCCCTGTATCCGGATTTTTCAAACAGGGGCAGATACAGATCCGAACCCAGTTTGACAACAGAAAGGTAGAGTTTCCAGAAAAGTGATTCCGTATCGATTCCTGGGTTGTCGGCAATAATTTCCTGGGCCTTTTTTTCCCACAAAGGAATGTCGTCCTGGATGGCCTGAAGAGAGAGGGGTGGATTTGTTGTAACACCCCTGAAAAGCTGTGTCTCCGGATTGGAGGGGTTGTACATCCGGTCAAATTGCGCCTGCAGAAGATCTCGATCTGCTGCATCGGCTTTGTCGAGCAATTTTTTGCACCAGTTATTATAAATAACAGGTGATGAATCCCACCAGATTTCCATTCCCGGGCTGACGTCCACTAATTTTTCTAACAGGTTTCTTTCTTCCATTGTTGCCTCCTTGGCTTTTTTAGTTAGTGCCCATCCACAAATGGTCTTTTTCCGCGATATCGGCGTTGGACGCCA
>JAOZSO010000164.1:0-7433 GCA_029939655.1 Desulfobacterales bacterium | reverse complement strand
TGACCTGACGGTGGATGTCAGCAAATATGCGCAGATGGATAAAACCGTCAAGGTAAAGTCAAAATGTACCTGTGGAAATAAATGGACCTCTATCCTGGAGAAGCGAAAACAATATCGAAAAGGGGCCAACCTGAAGGGTATATACAAGTACATCGTTGACGGGGAGGAAATGGACAGAGGAAAAATGACGATCACTGATATATCTGCCGGCGGTGTGAAGTTGAAGCTGGATGTCGGTCGAGATTTAAAAACCGGCCATCTCCTTAATTTAGAATTCAAGTTGGACGACAGTAAACAGACACCCATGCAAAAAACCGTTGTAATTCGAAATGCCGACAGCCCCTACTTCGGAGCTGCATTCAGAGATGCCGACCTCTATGATCCTGTCATGGGTTTTTATCTTATGAGTTAAGGGCTCGCACAAAAATAAATTGACAGATTTTAGGTGTTCAGGCGCCCGGTTGGCAAGGCGCGAAAGAGCAGGAATATCTGGCATATTCCGAGCTTTCGCAACGCCGCCATGCGGGATGCGTGGGCGCATAAAATGTTAAGTTATTTTTGCGCGAGCCCCAAGGACCCGCCGACCACGCTTCCCATCATCCTTAGACAAATCCGCTTGCAATTGCATCCCATTGACGATACATGCAGTTTTCGCCATAAAATGGTGGGAACCATTTGATAAAAATTTCTGAAAGGACACATGAGATGAAGTTTAAGCCATTTCTTTTTAACTCGATCACCCTGATGACGACTTTGTTCGCATTCATCGCGAGTGACGCCCTCTCTCAGACAGATAATACCCCTGACACCACGGTCGTCATTGTCAACGATATCCCCATCACTGAAACAGATGTAGCGTTAGAGATCAAACGGATACTATTCCAGGCCAAGGCCATGCGACAGCCTATCGATGAATCGATGATGGGCTCAATGAGAGATAAAGTCATCGACTCACTCATCAACCGTGAGCTCCTTTATCAGCGGAGCAAAGCAAAGGGGATCACCACGGATGCAGAAGAAATCGATAACAGTATTGACCAGATAAAGCAAAAACTTGAAGCGGGCCAAAGTTTTGAAAGCCTGTTGGCGGAGATGGGGATCACCATAGAAACGATGAGAACTCAGGTGGGTCAGGCCAATGCTATCCAAAAGCTGATAGAGGTGGTAGTCTACCCGAAAGCGATGGTATCGGAAAAGGAGAGTCGTATATTTTTTGAGAACAATCCGCAGTACTTCCAAAAACCTGAAGAAGTAAAAGCCAGCCACATCCTGATCCAAGTCGCCCCGGATGCCGGCGATGAAGAAAAACTTGCAGCCCGGAAAAAAATTGAAGAGGTTCAAATAAAAATAGAAGCTGGGGATGACTTTGCCGAACTGGCCAGGCAATATTCTGAGGGGCCAAGTAACGTGAATGGTGGTGATCTGGGTTATTTTGACCGCAAGAAAATGGTCAAACCCTTCTCAGACGCAGCATTTGCTCTGAAACCGGGCGAGGTAAGTGATATCGTGGAGACACGCTTCGGTTTCCACCTGATCAAAGTCTATGATAAAAAAGCTAAATCCGCCTACGTGTTCGAGGATATCAAAGACAGGCTGAGAGAAATACTACGGCAACAAAAGATCCAGGACGAGACAGTACATTATTTGGAAGAACTGAGAAAAACAGCCGATGTGAAGCGAATAACGCAATAAAATCGTAGGAACGATTTTATGATTTCCAAATAAGGATCAACTCTTTTCTAGTTGATCCTTATTTTTTCTTGACGTTTTCAAAAAGATGGGCTTAAACTACTCATCCAAAGGGCCCCCGGCTGGTTCTCAGATCGATTTCGCTCTGAAGAGTATCTCCTTTGCCAGAGTGACGATCTGGATCACGGGATAATGTTAATACTCTTAAAAGGAGGTTGGCGGTTTGGCACAAGGAATTGTTAAATGGTTCAATGATAGAAAGGGGTATGGCTTCATCAGTCAAGAAGACGGCAACGATGTATTTGTTCACTTTTCTTCCATAGAAGCAAGTGGATACAAGACTCTCTCCGAAGGTGACAAGGTCGACTTTGAAATTGAGGAGAGTGATCGGGGACCTGAAGCCAAGAACGTCAATAAAGTTTAACCTGAACTAAGGTTCTATGATAAAAGCACCCGTTGCCTGCCAACAGGGTGCTTTTATTTTTATCGATCGGTCGTGTTTTACACCTTCCTATGGTTACTCCATTGAAAGATATCCATAAACAATTGAAGCACTTGCATTCAATTCTGCCAAAAGCCATGCCGGCAGATCGTACCCAAGCCATACGCCGTATGAGAAAAGCTCGGCAGCTGCTTAAGAGGGGAGCTGCCAAGCAGGACCTCGTAAAAACGCTTGATACCATTGAAAAGCATATCAACAAGTCCATTCACATGAAAAATCGCCGGCGTGACCGCCTGCCATCTACGGGAGAGATACCTTCTCTGCCCATATGGAGCAAAAAAAATGAGATCATCCAGGCCATTAAAAACAATCCGGTTGTCATTGTTTCAGGAGAAACCGGATCCGGCAAAACAACTCAGATTCCAAAGTTCTGTATAGAAGCCGGCAGGGGCATTGATGGATTAATCGGCTGTACACAACCAAGGCGAATCGCCGCTATCACCGTATCGAACCGGATTGCGGAAGAAATAGGCGAAAGTATCGGGCAATCAGTTGGATATAAAATTCGCTTCAAGGACAAGACAAGTGCCGGCACGTATATCAAGATCATGACAGACGGCATTCTCCTGGCTGAAACCCAGGGAGACCCCTACCTGAACATGTACGACACCATTATCGTCGACGAAGCCCATGAAAGAAGCCTCAATATCGACTTTGTGCTGGGCATCCTGAAAACCCTTCTCAATAAAAGAAAAGATCTGAAACTCATCATTACATCGGCAACTATCGATACCTTG
This sequence comes from Desulfobacterales bacterium, assembly GCA_029939655.1. Classification (GTDB taxonomy): domain Bacteria; phylum Desulfobacterota; class Desulfobacteria; order Desulfobacterales; family B30-G6; genus B30-G6. The sequence continues at coordinate 4,505 of JAOZSO010000164.1, read as the reverse complement.
AAATTCTCAAAGGCCTTTGACGATGCCCCGGTAATCGAGGTCTCAGGCAGAACCTACCCGGTGGAAACACGGTATCTACCACCCAATACAGTGAAGGAAAATAATGGAGATCCAACCCATATCGATTTAACCGTGAACGCCGCTGAAAACCTGATACGCGAAAGCTCCCGTGGCGATATCTTGGCCTTTTTACCCACGGAACAGGATATTCGTGAGACCTGTGATATGCTTACGGGCCGCAAACTGAAGCATGTTCAAATAATGCCCTTATTTGCCAGGTTATCCGCGTCCGAACAGCAAAGCGTGTTCAAGCATTCCAAAAATAGAAAAATCATTGTTGCCACCAACATTGCCGAGACATCCATTACCATTCCCGGCATTCGGTATGTAGTCGATACCGGGCTCGCCCGAATATCTCAGTATACGCCCAAGTCACGCATCACAGCCCTCCCCGTCGTGTCCATATCACAAAGCAGCGCGGACCAGAGAAAAGGGCGCTGTGGTCGTATAGAAAACGGTGTCTGTATCCGGCTCTTCTCCGAAGAGGATTACAGCCTCCGGCCCCTCTATACCAAGCCGGAAATTCTTCGATCGAACCTGGCCGATGTTATTCTCAGAATGCTCTTTCTCAAAATTGGGGACATAAACCAATTTCCATTTATCGATCCGCCCCATGATAAAAGTATCCAGGATGGGTTCAAACTCCTGCTGGAACTCGGCGCTATCAAGCGCCGTAAAAGACAGGCACAAATTTCATCCCAACAACACGCATCCCCTTCTGTTTCCAAAAGAACGCCTGACACCTTACTACCTGTATATGAACTGACTCCCATTGGCCGCATCATGGCCAAGATGCCCATCGATCCCAGGCTTTCCCGCATCATCATCGAGGCTGACACACGAAACTGTCTCCGTGAAATTTCCATTATTGCTTCAGCTTTGAGCATCCAGGATCCAAGAGAAAGACCGCTGGACAAGGAAGCCGAAGCCGATGAAGCCCATGGGCAATTCAAGGATCCGCAATCCGATTTTCTGACACTTCTCAATACCTGGCATGCCTGTTGGAAACTCATCCAAAAGAACCGGCCCTTACAGTCTTTGAAAAAGTTTTGCAAAGCCAACTTTATTTCCTTCCGACGCATGCGGGAATGGCAGGACATCTACAATCAACTTTCCTCCATCCTCAAGGAGAACCGATTTCAGTTAAACAAAACCAGGGGTCCTGTCTCATCCACACCGGGAGAACCTTTTAAGCAGCGCTATATTGATATTCACAAATCGATCCTCAGTGGATTTCTATCGAATATCGCCCGGAAAAAGGAAAAACATTACTTCAAGGCCGCCAGGGACAGGGAGGTCATGATATTTCCCGGGTCAGGACTCTTTGATAAACCCGGTCCTTGGATCGTTGCCGCCGAGATGATAGAAACCTCAAGGCTCTTTGCCAGATCCTGTGCCAATATCGATAGTGGCTGGCTGGAAGAACTGGGAGCAGACCAATGCCGGCACACCTACCTCAATGCCCGGTGGTCCCGCAAGCAAGGTGCTGTCATTGCTGATGAGCAGGTCTCGCTTTACGGCCTTATTGTCGTACCAAAACGAATGGTTCCTTATGGCCGTGTGAACCCCGCAGAAGCCTGTGAACTTTTCATACGCCAGGCCTTGATCCCCGGCGAAATAGATCCCCACTTTCCATTCCTCACCCACAATCTGAAAATTGAACAGATCGTTCAGGATATGGAAAGCCGCATCCGCCGCAGGGATATCCGGGTGGGCGACGAAGACCTCTTTGGGTTTTATCAAAAAAACCTCGCCCAGGTGCATGATGTCCGGACACTGAAAAAAATCATCCACGAAAAAGGGGGTGATCACTTCCTGATGCTGAAGCAGGAGGACTTCATGCGCTATGATCCTGATCCTGATGAATTGGCCGATTACCCGGAATCCATCAGATTGGGAGAGCAATCGTTCCCGCTAAAATACCAGTTTGAAACAGGTAAAGAACACGACGGCGTAACTTTAAACGTTCCTGCCCCATTGACGGATGCCATCACGCCTGAACAGACCGACTGGTTAATTCCGGGGCTATTCAAGGAAAAGATTGAAGCGCTCATCAAAGGACTTCCCAAGCAGTATCGAAAAAAGCTGGTTCCCATTTCATCCACCGTTCAAGCCATTATCGATGAAATGCCCCGCTCCAACAACCCCCTGGCATCTGCCCTCAGCCGCTTTCTTTACTCCCGTGTGGGTGTCGATATCCCTGCCGTTGCCTGGCCGGTAGAATCCCTTCCTGACCATCTTAAAATGAGAATTGCCATCACCGATTCCCATGAAAAGATTGTGATGGCAGGACGGGACATCGCGCACCTGAAGAAAAATCTCGCAAAAAAACCCGATCCTGATGGACTGGTTTCGGCTAAAAAAAAGTGGGAGAAAAAAGGCATTGTAAAATGGGATTTTGGCGATATACCCGAATCTATCACCTTGACGGGTAAGCACCATGCCCGGTGGATCCTCTATCCGGGCCTCGAAATTCGCGAAAAAGATCTCTACCTGAGTCTTTTTGCTGACAAGACAAAGGCCATAACATCACACAAAAAAGGCGTTGCGTTTCTCTTTACAAAATCTCTTTCAAAGGAACTCAAGTTTCTCAAAATAAATCTTCGCCTGTTACCGGTGTTCAAAAAGCCGGCCACCTATTTTGGCGGCTGCAAATCGATTGAGCAGGAAATGTATCAACAAATTATCGATGAGCAGTTTCAGATAAACATACGTAAACAGGCGCAGTTTTATTCCTGGATAAAAAAACTGGAAAAAGAAGGTATTCACCTCAATGGCCAGGATCTGCTCGAGAAAACAACCCAGGTTCTGAATGCCGTGCATGCTGCCCGAACAGCACTTTATCAACTTGAAACGGCCAATCTCAAAAACAGCAACCTCATTCAGTTTCTCTCTGATTTGAAAAGTGATATGTCGCGTCTCGTTCCCCGTCACTTTGTCAGACTCTATGACAGTGAGCGCCTAACGCATATCGTCCGATACATAAAGGGTATGCAGATACGTGCAGAAAGGGCTGTGGTCAATTTTGAAAAGGATCGCATTAGAGAAAAATCAGTGTCCGGCTTTGCATCCACGCTGAATACGCTCGTAATGGATCTGTCCCCAGATGCCGGCCAGGAAAAGCGGGAGGCCATGGAAGCGCTTTTCTGGCTCCTGGAAGAGTTTAAAGTGTCCCTGTTTGCCCAGGAACTGAAAACAGCCACCCGTGTTTCCGAAAAGAAAATAAAGGATGCCATCCGTGATATCGAACGGATGGTGTGAAATAACCGAAGGGTTCCAGGGTTCGAGGGTTCCAGGGGTCAAGTACTTGTTTTCCGATTGATTGGGATATAACTCCGCCATTTATAGGGGTTATCATAATTATGTTCCGAATAAGTCCTTCAGCCTTTTCGGAGAAACCGGAACGATATTCCGACAAATGCTATCAACTTGAGCTTTGGAAAAATGGCATTATGTTTAGACAATGATTCAAACATAGTGCTTAAACTTGATGCCTTCCTTCGCAGGCATGACGGGGTTTTGGACTTTTTACGAGACCGTCAAACTTGTAGCTCCAAGGCCTTGTTTTGATCATTCGAATTTGGATCATGCGGTATTGCCCTTCGACCTTGCTCAGGGCGGTGAGCTAGTCGAACCGTTTAGGATTTCGAATTTCGTGCTTCGGATTTAAGTAACTACCGCCATCGGCATAGCCAAATATCTCTGACCTGGCCCATTGAACCAGGTTTTAAATGACGGAATAAATTAGGAGGTGATCCTATGAAACCATATATTATCTTTATAACGGCCTTTTTGGCCGTCATCAGTTTCAGTGTCGCTGATTTGTCCGCCACAAACGTCATTCAAAAAGGAGAAAAGGTATACATCCAGGATAGAACCGGTGTGCAATGGGATGTGACCCAGGCCAAATCCATCGGGTTCAAGCCTGAAAATTTTCAATATGGCATCGGCAAAAATGCTTTTTCGACACTTGAAGATACCCACTTAAAAGACAACATTCCATCCCATCGTAATCCAAGGGTCATCGGGATTGAAGAAGAAGGTGAAGCTCAAGCCTATGCCGTTCCAAAAATGAAACGCCATGAGGTTGCCAATACCCATTTGGGGGGAAAATCCGTGGCTGTCGGTTATTGACCCCTGGTTGATTTAGCGGCTGTGTACAGCCGCACGATAGACAAAAGGGAATTGACGTTGGCACCCTCTGGATGGACCTATAAGAATACATTCGTACTTTACGACAAGGAGACTGAGACACTCTGGTACCCTTATTCCAAAGGTTTGCGGGGCATACAAGGTATGTATTTTAACCAGTGGCTGCCCAAAGTCTCATCCAAAGATACCCGATGGGACAAATGGCAAAAGAATCACCCTGATTCCAGGATTTTGTTCTAACCTAAATTGAGCGATTGTCAAAGTTGCCGCAGCTACAAGGAAGATGCTGTTCT
>JAOZSO010000163.1:0-7438 GCA_029939655.1 Desulfobacterales bacterium | reverse complement strand
CTGAAAATCCTCAGGTAGACAAAATTGAACTTTTTGAAATTGAATCTGCTTTTTTAAAGAAAATGATCGAAAAGAGCATCATGATCAGCGGTGCAACAGATGATAAGAGAGCTCATATAACGGGCACACTTTTCGAGCGTATTGAAACAGAGGAGGATATCTGTGTCAGAATGGTATCCACCGACGGAAGCCGGCTTTCAAAAGCGGATTATCATTTTAAGAAAGATGTTAATGTTCCGGCATTTGATAAAATAATCATTCCAAAAAAGGGATTGATGGAAGTTGCAAAATTTTTATCTTTAGAGGGGACCGTTCGTGTCGGGATAAAGAAAACCTATTTTATCGCCAAAAAAGAGACCGAAACGGTTATTATCAGGCTTTTGGAAGGAGAATTCCCAGAATATACGGACATTGTTAAAAAAGAAAATAGATTTGATATTATTGTCAATCGGGCTCAGTTTACAATGATGTTGAAACGGATGTCTATTTTATCCTCGGAAAATTATAAAGGGGCGGTTTTTGATTTTGGGCAAGACAGTATTACCGTCAGTGCGACAAATCCCGAAATTGGTGAATCAAAAGAAGACATGGCAATTGATTTCAGCCGGGATCCGGTAAAGGTCGCTTTCAACCCGAAATATTTTATTGAAATATTAAATGCAATTGAAACTGAAAAGGTATTGATCAATATTGTCAGCGAGGAAAAACCCTGCGTTATCGAAGGGGAAAACGATAAATCATATTTGGGCGTAATTATGCCGATGAGAATATAATGGAAGCAAAATACGACGAAACGAGTATCGATGTATTGGAAGGGTTGCAGCCTGTAAGGTTAAGGCCCTCTATGTACATCGGAAATGTGGATGTTGCCGGGCTGCATCATCTGGTTTATGAAGTGGTTGATAACAGTATTGATGAGGCAATGGCCGGATACTGTAAGAATATCACTGTAACCATTCACCCTGACGAAAGCGTGAGCGTGGAAGACGATGGCCGGGGAATACCGGTTGGAATTCATAAAACCGAAAAAATTCCAGCCGTTGAAGTGGTGTTAACAAAACTGCATGCCGGTGGTAAATTCGACAATGATTCCTATAAAGTTTCCGGCGGCCTTCATGGCGTAGGGGTATCGGTTGTAAACGCGCTTTCTGTAATTCTGGAAGTAGAAGTCTATAAAGACCAAAAGGTTTATTATCAGACCTATGAGAGAGGACTGAAGACAAGTGAATTAGCGGTGGTCGGTAAAACAAAAAAAATAGGCACAAAGATACACTTTACCCCGGATCCTGAAATATTTAATCGCGTTGAATTCAGTTATGAAATTTTAGTCCGTCGGATACGAGAACTGGCTTTCCTGAACAAGGGCATCAGAATTATCCTCCAGGACGAGAGATCTGATGAAAAAAATGAATTCATGTATAGGGGGGGCATTGTTTCATTTGTTGAATACATTAATAAGCGGCACGCAGCCATTCACAAGCCCATTTTTATTGAGGGCGAGAAAGCCGATGTTCAGATAGAAGTCGCCATACAATATAATGACACATTTAAAGAAAAAATATTTTCTTTTGCTAATAATATCAACACAGTAGAAGGAGGTTTTCACCTGATAGGCTTTAAAGCCGGATTGACCCGCACACTTAATCAATATCTATCGAATGGCAATTTACCCAAAAATCTTCTTTCAAAAATAAGTGGAGACGATGTGCGGGAAGGCATTGCGGCTATTATCAGTGTTCGCATCATCAATCCGCAATTTGAGGGTCAAACAAAGACCAAACTGGGTAACAGTGAAGTCAAGGGTCTTGTGGAGTCTCTCATCAATGAAAAACTGAGTATTTTTCTTGAGGAAAACCCCAATATCGCTAAAAAGATAATTGCAAAGGCGGTCGATGCCGCCAGAGCAAGAGATGCCGCTAAACGAGCCAGAGATCTTGCCAGGAACAAGGGTTTGCTGATTGACTCGACACTGCCTGGAAAACTGGCGGAATGTCAGGTGTCGGATCCGGCCCAGCGGGAAATTTTCCTGGTGGAGGGTGATTCAGCCGGAGGCTCGGCCAAGCAGGGAAGGGATCGAAAATTCCAGGCGATATTGCCCCTGAAAGGTAAAATCCTAAATGTTGAAAAGGCGCGGTTTGATAAAATTCTCCGCAGTGAAGAAATAAAAAATATCATCACAGTCCTGGGCACAGGCGTTGGCAGGGAAGAATATGATATAGAAAAACTCCGGTACCACAAAATCGTCATCATGACAGATGCCGATGTTGATGGCTCCCATATACGGACACTGCTCTTGACCTTTTTTTACAGGCAGTTTCCTGAAGTGATAGAAAATGGATATTTATATATTGCCCAACCCCCCCTATTAAAATTGGGCAAAGGTAAAAACGAGATTTATTTAAAGGATGAACAGGATTTCAATGAGTATATATTGAAACGCACCTGTGAAAAGAAAGTTGTCTCCTATGGAAAGGAAAAAGAGGAATTGTCCAACCACAGGTTGATGATTTTTCTGGGTAATTTAGCGGAATACTACAAAGTCCTCACCAATATCGAAAAAAGAGGATTTTTTCAGGATTTGACCGAGGCCGTTATCCGGCAAAGCATTATCCTTAAAAAATTTCTTGGGGATGAAGATCAGATGATGGTGTTGAAGCAAGAACTTGCAAAACAACAATATGAAACAATCGACCTGAAATGGAATAATGAATTAGATACGTTTGAAATGACAGTCATTCCCATGGCCGAACTTAAAAGCGAACTATTGATAAAAAATCCGTTTATAACGGATGTCGGTCCCATCAAAATAGGTAAGAGCCTTGTGTATTCCGCGGATTTTCAAAAAGCCAGGATCCTCGGAAAGAAAATTTTCAAACATGATTTCCCGCCGTTCGTGGTAACGACCAAAGAAAAGGAAGACCAAGGCATTGTGTTTGAAAACAAAAAAGCGCTTTTGGTTCATCTTATCGATGAAGGCAAAAAGGGCCTCAGTATTCAACGGTATAAAGGTCTGGGTGAAATGAATCCAGAGCAACTATGGCAGACAACCATGAACCCGGAGAAACGTACGTTGCTTCAGGTAAGAATAGAAGATGCCGTGGAGACGGATGAAATCTTCACCATTTTGATGGGGGACGAGGTCGAACCCAGAAGGGAATTTATACAGAACAACGCACTGTCGGTCAGTACCCTGGATATCTAAAGCGATTGTCGATCTTACCGCATCTACGGCGTCAGATGCCATACCGCATAGTCCACTATTTGGTCTTCGCTCTTCGAGCTACGCCCCAACAAGAGCGGAACGACATCTTCTCCCGCGGGGCGGGATTTCGCTATGCTCAACTTGCTTAGCTACGGCAACCTCGACAAGCGCTCGTGCCCATCCACAAATGGTCTTTTTCCGCGATATCGGCGTTGGATGACATGATTTAACTCCTCAAAATAGCACGCTATTACTCCGGGTTAAATCTGTCGTCCGCCTTGATCTCACGAAAAAATCCTCATTTCTGGACGGACACTAGACTAAAATAAACAATCAAATAAAAAAATAGCGTTGCCTCGGCTACGCTATTTTTTTGTTTGAAGGAACGAACTTCTTGTCATTTCCGCACCCACCGAACAATTACCACGCACATGAATATTGGTGATCATTTTCTGTTTTCAATAGATTCGGATGAATGTTTTTTCTTGATTCAAAACGAGACAAATGGGAAGAATAAGTAACTCAGCGATGACTGAGGGATGGTGGGTGTTTGTAAAAATGTTATAATAATAAAATTGTTTTACAATTTTATCAAGCGTGGCGTTGCCGCTTAAAATGTGATTTCAAGTCGTACAGTGAGGAGCAACATGAATATTCATATGATAAAAGCGAGGGATCTACCGGATCTCTGGTTTCAGGCGGTTCATGATATTCTGGATAATGGACGTCGGTTCAATATTGACAGGGGGTCCTATGCGGGACAAACACGACTGGAATACGATTATTTCTGCGGTCACGTCCTGCATCCCTATACCGAGCCGTTGTTGCCGGATATTCCGTCTTCCTGTGGTATTCCAAATCCAGTGGAAGAGGCTTATATATATGGGGGAGAGGGATACCAGCGGTCTTATATCGAATACCTTATGACGGGCCACAAAGAACCTGGCGAGTCCTACACCTATGGCGAACGGCTGACCCGGGCGCCCATTACCCGCAGCAAGCTGGAGTGGTGGCAGCTCGGCAATACGGAAATCATCGACAAAAGGGATGTTGATGGGAAAATAGTCTTTGAGAACGAGGGCACGATTTATCTGAACCAGATTGAGTGGGTGATCGATACCTATAAAAAATTTGGGTACCGAAACAACCAGATGGTGCTTCAGGTGGCACATCCATCGGACGTCACTCTTCTGGACCCACCTTGTCTTCGATCCATCGACACGCGCATTCAGGATGACCGGCTCAATTTTATTGTCTATTTCCGGTCCTGGGATTTGTGGGGGGGCTTGCCGGCCAACCTGGCAGGGATCCAGAACCTGAAGAGCTATATGGCTGCAGAGATCGGTGTGGAAGACGGCGAGATGATCGTCGAAAGCAAAGGTCTTCATCTGTACGGTTATGCCGAAGACTTGGCGAAACTGCGCTGTTTGCGCGCATAACGCTGCTCCGCAGAGCTATGAAATGCGGCTTTGCCGCTCTGAATCCATAATATTAAAAAACGGGATTATAACCCAAAAGAAGGTTAGTGGTATCGCGGATGGATAATCCCTGTGCGAACGTGAAAAACTCGCTCCCAAGAGACCGTAATGCCGAACAGGGCCATATCTTTAAGATGAATTTTGTATTTTGAATACCGGATGCGTTTATCGGGTTATATTTACAAACTGTTCGGCATAACGGGCTCTATGGACCTCAGACAGTTTCACTTTCGCACAGGGATCACCCATCCGCTTTCGGGGGTACCTTTTTATTGGTTATGATTCCGTTAAAAAAACATCGTACAAATTTATGAATACAGCCATTCTAAGTATATTAACTGGATTAGGGGGTATGTTTGGATGGGGAATATACGATTTTTTAGGTGGTGTTTATTCCAAAAAAATAGGACCTTTTAAATCCTTCTTTTGGTCACAACTGGCGGGTTTTATATCTCTCCTTCTGCTTTTAGTCACATTCACCATAAACCTAAACATCCCTATTTTGGTAATCATCCTGCTCCCCATCGCTGCAATTGTTTATTCGGCTGGATACTTATTATTTTTCAAAGGGTTTGAGATAGGTAATGTATCGATCATAGCCGTAGTTATGAATCTGTGGGCTGTTTTCACGATGCTGTTTGCTTATATATTTATGGGCCAGCGGCTCTCCGCAATGCAGTCCTTGGGTGTCTTCATGATTATTTTCGGCGTCACTATAGCATCTTTAAATTGGAGTGATATCAAAAATCATAGTTTTAAACTTTCACTCGGCGTCAGGGAAACCGTTTTGGGCGCATTTTTCTTTGGCGTTTTTTGGAATATTAGCGAAGTTATATCTGAAAGAATTGGATGGTTACCGACAACGCTATTTGTGAAGTTTGGAATTATTATGTTCTTGCTGCTTTTTTCTTTTCTCATCAAACGTGAGCTTGTCCTTACTAAAGCGCCTAAAAAAACAAAGATAATGGTTTTAATAATGGGCAGCATAGAGGCCGGAGCCGTCGCGTTGGTTAATTATGGATTAACGATAGGCGATGCAATATTGATTACGCCCATCGCTTCTGCCTTATCGATAGTAACCATAACACTGGCCATTATATTTTTAAAAGACAAAATCACAAAAACTCAGGGGCTTGGAATGATAACAGCTATTGCTGGAATAATTGTTACTGCTTTTATCCCGGGTTAAATCTGTCGTCCGCCTTGATCTCATGCAAAAATCCTCATTTCTGGACGGACACTGGTTAGGCCATTAAATTAGAGCGACGACGTCGCGCCCGCTAAATTCGCACTGGAAAATTTAGAACTCGATGTTGTTGGGTGTCCTGGGAAAGGGTATCACATCCCGGATGTTGGTAATGCCGGTCAACAGCATGAGCAGTCGTTCAAATCCCAGACCAAAACCGCTGTGAGGCACACTGCCATACCGGCGTGAGTCCAGATACCACCAGTAGGCTTCTTTTGGAAGGCCGGCTGCGACAATACGTTTTTCAAGAATCCCGTAGCGTTCCTCCCTCTGGGAGCCACCGATGACTTCCCCGATTTGCGGTACCAGGACATCCATGGCGGCAACGGTTTGGTTGTCATCGTTCAAACGCATGTAAAAGGCTTTTATTTCCTTGGGATAGTCATAGACGATGACCGGTTTTTTGAAGTGCTTTTCGGTAAGATAGCGTTCATGTTCGGACTGCAGGTCTTTCCCAAAGTCAATTTCGAATTCGAATGAAGCATTGGAAATCTTTAAAATATTCACGGCTTCCGCATAAGGAAGACGAACAAAATCGAATTCAACAATCGATGCCAGGGTTGCCATGAGATTCTTGTCAACAAATTTTGCAAACAACTCGATATCTTCCTGGCAAGCATCCATGATGTAGGTGGTTAAAAACCGGATTATTTCTTCACCGAGATCCATATTACCTTTAAGGTCACAAAACGCCATTTCCGGTTCAACCATCCAGAATTCCGCCACGTGCCGTCGTGTATTGGAATTTTCAGCTCTGAAGGTGGGCCCGAAGGTATAAATATCCCCCAGAGACAGGGCAAACATTTCTGCCGCCAGTTGCCCGGAAACGGTCAGGTTGGCCTCTTTTCCGAAAAAGTCACGGGAATAATCAGGGCTGCCGTCTTTGAGGGGCAGGTTGTTCAAATCAAAAGCTGTTACCCGGAAGAGTTCTCCCGCACCTTCACAGTCCGACCCCGTTAGTATGGGTGTATGGATGTATTTAAATCCACGCTCTTTAAAAAAGAGATGAATCGCGTAGGCTAACTCGGATCGAATTCGGAAGGCCGCACCATACTTGTTGGTCCTGGGCCGCAGGTGGGCGATGGTTCTTAAATATTCATCGGTATGTCGTTTTTTTTGCAACGGGTATTCTTCGGGTGCCAGGCTGACAACCTCCATCGCCGTGGCTGTAAGTTCCCACAGCTGTCCCTTTCCTTTCGAGGGTATCAAGTTCCCGTGTATTGCAACAGCCGAGCCTGTGGTGAGTTGTTTTGCCTCTCCGTAGTTTGACAGGCTGTCGTCGACAATGACTTGAAGGTTTTTCAAACAGGACCCATCATTTATTTCCAGGAAGGAAAACGTTTTTGTGTCCCGCTTGGTTCGAACCCATCCTTTGATCAGGACATTTTCTAAGGGGTTTTCAGATCTTAACAGGTGGTTGATTTTAATTCGCGACATATGTTTGATTCCTTCATACTTGAACTGAGCGATTTTTCCCGAAGAGATCGGTGCAGATCGAGATAAAAATCGCTC
>JAOZSO010000162.1:0-7468 GCA_029939655.1 Desulfobacterales bacterium | reverse complement strand
ATTCGCAGACGTCCGGATTACCGATACCCTGGAGTATGATTTGACCGGAGAAGCATTATGAGTGAGCTGAAAAATAGAATTCTGTCGCTGGTCAAAGACGATTTAGACGGTATCGAGGCGGCGCTGCTCGAAAATCTGCACCCGAATCTGGACCTGGTCTCCAAAGTGGCCCATCATATACTCTTCAGCGGCGGAAAACGCCTTCGGCCGTTGTTGATGGTATTGTCTGCAAGACTGTGTGATTACCGTGGTGATTATGACAAAACATTTTCCGTCATTTTTGAATACCTCCACGCCGCGACCCTGTTGCATGACGATCTGGTGGACGGAGCCGACTTGCGTAGAGGAAAGCCCGCTTCTCATGCCGTATGGGGAAACGAAATTGCTGTGTTGGTGGGAGACTTTCTTCTGGCCCGGGGCCTGGCAATTGCTGCAGAAACAGGTGAACCCAAAATTATTAAAATTATTTCCGAAATCACTGAAAATATGTCACAGGGTGAGATTCATCAGATCGACCGGAAAGGTAAGATAGACCTGTCCGAAACGGAGTACATGGATATCATCAAGTGCAAAACAGCCGTGCTGTTTCAAGGCGCCTGCCGTATCAGTGCTATTCTCGCAGAGGCATCTGAAGAAAAAGAGATGGCACTTGCACAATATGGCTACCACCTTGGCATGGCTTTTCAGATGGTGGATGACCTGCTCGACTACACGTTTGACACCCAGGTTCTCGGCAAAACAGTCGGGGCTGATCTGCGGGAGGGGAAACTGACGCTCCCTGTCATTGTTGCCTTAAGCCATGCTGAGCCGGGGGATCGTGATTTAATGGAGAAAATCATCCAAGATGAAGAATTTACGAATAATGATTTCAGGTGGCTGGTAGAAAAAATATCCGTACATGGCGGCTTTGAATATACCAGGGCATTAGCGCGTGAACACACCGAAAAAGCCCGCCGGGCGCTAGAGTTGTTTCCGGTAACGCCCACCAGGGATATTCTATTTGATATTGCCGGGTATGCTCTCGAAAGAACGCATTGAACTGACATGAACCGTTTTCAGGAAAGGTGAAGGACGCATGTATTTTACTTTAAAATCAATCGGACGAACGGGTTTCCTGCTGGTTAATGTGATACTTTTATGGGCATTGTGTTGCCCGGTTCTGGCGCAGGAAGATAATACCATAAGCGTTGTGGATGTTGTTGGGTCCGGAGCCATTCATGGCAACGATATGGCATCTGCCAAGGAACAGGCCATTTTAAATGCCCTGGTGTCTGCGGTTGCCACCGTAGCCGCTGAATTCCAGCCTTTCCAGCAGCAGGTTGATAAATTCAAACTTTTTAATGAGCTTCTTTATAGCAAGACCGATCATTTTATCAAGGGTTACAAGGTATTAACAGAGTACCTGTCCGGGAAAAACTATCGGGCCATTGTGCAGGCCACGGTGATGAAGGATAGAATCAGGGAAACCCTTCTGAGCGCAAACCTGGTCATGCAGGACCAGGTAATGCCGAAGGTTCTTTTTTTTCTTGCTGAGAAAAAAATGGAGGACATCCTGCCGGTTTACTGGTGGGGTGAAGACCTCGTATTCGTTGTTCCTTTATCAGAAGAGGCCATGGCGCAAACCCTGAGGGATGCGGGCATGACGGTGATCAACCATGCCGTTATTGTGGAGGCCGTGAACTATCGGGTCGACATCCCCCTTGAAGATGCCATCGATCTGGGCAAGCACATGGCAGCGGACATCGTGATCATCGGAACGGCAATAGCTGAAAAAACAACGAATGTGATGGACGGAAACGTAAAAACATTTAAAGGCTCTGTAACCACAAAAGCATATCGCACTGAGACCGGAAAGGAAATCGCCTTTGCCGCAAGAACGGCTGTTTTTGCAAGTGAAGATGATGAAATGGGCGGACGCGAGGCGTTGTTCAATGCCGGCATGCTCGTTGGCCAGGAAATGATCCTGCAGTTGTCATCCGCCTGGGAAAGTGAAGCCAGCCGGCAATCCCTGGTGGAAATCAATATTCACGGCACCCGGGAGCTGGCAAATTTTATCAAGTTTCGCAAAGCACTGGGAAAGATTCCCGGGGTAACGGCGATACACATCAAGGTCATGAAGGCGGATGAGTCGATTATTTCCGTGGATTACGAAGGGACTGCGCAGTCTCTTGCCGATGAATTGTTGCTCAAGACGTTTGAATCTTTTGGTATCGATATTTACGAGGTGTCACCGGGGTACATGGGTATAGAGCTTATTGTCGGTTAACCCGGAACGATTTTCAACCTAAAGTTAGCGTTTCAGATTTTAAGAATATTGGATTTAGAAATATTTTCAAAGGGTTTGATCCATTTGAACTCTCAAAATCTGAAACTTGTTTGGGATTGTCTATCTTACCGCATCTACGGTGTCAGATGCCATACCGCATAGTCCACTATAGCGGAACGGCATCTTCCTTGTAGCTACGGCAACCTCGACAATCGTTCACTTTAGGTTCAAGAACCGTGGAGCAATTTTACCCCAGATTTCCCGAAGGGGAAACAACATGGCAAAATAGACACCATCCTTCTTGTCCCGGTGTAGCTCGAAGAGCGATCGGACTTGTCACGTCGTAGCTCGAAGAGCGAAGTCGGACTTGTCACGTCGTAGCTCGAAGAGCGAAGTCGGATGAATTCACCAGTGGAGGTATCCAGAGAAAAGCGCTATCGCTATGATAATATTTATAATAACAACTCATTATCTGTCCTTTGCCAAGTTGTTTATGCAACTATGGGGTTTATTATGCCTATCAATTGGCCAAATCTGCTGACGATCGTCCGGATTTTGCTCACACCTCTTTTTGTGATCGTACTCCTGAGAGACCTCTATGGTCCGGCCCTGCTGATTTTTACCATTGCAGGAATCAGCGATGGTCTGGACGGGTTTATTGCCAGGTATTTCAATCAGCGGACAGTGCTGGGTGCCTACCTCGATCCGATAGCCGACAAACTGTTGCTGGTGTCTGCATTTGTCAGCCTGGCCATACTGAAAATCGTACCCGGCTGGGTCACTGTCATTGTCATCAGTCGGGATGTGCTTATCGTTATGGGCATCGCCATTTTTACGATAACGGAGAAATCCTATAAAATTAAGCCGAGTTTCATCAGCAAAATTACGACGGTGGCTCAGATTACGACAATAATTCTGGCACTGGTGCACATCGGCATGGCTGGATATTCCATGCTTATGGAAATCCTGTTCTGGGTTACGGCCGGGCTCACAACCATTTCAGGTCTGCATTATATCTATTTCGGCATGAACATTCTTCAGAATGGTGCCAAAAAGAAAGAACTCTAGCGCACATCTGCCTGTTTTCATTTTGCTTGACAGCATCCCGAGGCAGTGATATCCAGAATTCTAATTTACACCTGAATTGAGCGATTTTTATCTCGATCTGCACCGATCTCTTGCGGATCGAGGGTTCGCAAAAAGCCTCGACAGATCCACGGGTATGCCTGTGTTTTTTGCGAACCCTTCTCCATCAAGATTTCGGCACACCTCTTCGGGAAAAATCGCTCAGTTCAGGTTAAACCATGTAATAATTTTATCCAAAAAGGAACCCTCAATATGAACACGCTTCGGGTAAAAGTTTTCTTTGCTGTTTCTGTTTTCTTTTTCTATGGATTTATCCTCATACCCACTGTCATGGCTGACATCCAATATGTTTCAGATTTGCTGATAATATCCGTTAAAGACGGCCAGGGTGTCGATGCCCCTGTAATTGGATATCTACGGTCTGCGGCACCGGTTGATGGCACCCAGGGATGGGTCAGAAAAAAGTTCATTGTGGCAGAAAAACCCAAAGCCGTCATTATCGGAGAACTTGAAGAAAAAATAGTCATACTCGAGGAAAGCATCAAAACCCTTCAGCAGGGATCTGATACCGAAGGATTACAAGGGATGATTGATGGCTACAAGCAAAAGATTGCAACCCTAACGGCATCTATAGCCAATGAAAAAAGAACGCGTTTGGCATTGCAGAAAGATCTGAAAAAGATCAATGCCAAGTATCAACAGCTCTTGAATAACGGCAAAAAAACCGCCGATATCAGCAAAGAACTCGCATCTTTAAAAACCGAAAATAAGACCCTCAAAGATAAAATTGCCGCAAAACCACCTGCCGATGCAATACCCGTGCTGGCAGGAAATATGAAATGGTTTCTAATCGGTGGGGGTGTATTGCTCCTTGGCTTTATCATCGGAAGGGCCATCAGGGGAAAAAAGTCGTATCGATATTAGCCTGCATTTCCTGCTCCGAATAAGTGTTTAACTGGGAAACATTGAAGAGTTTCGCATATATTTAGGTTGTTTAGACTGTAGGCTATCAGGCGGTTAGGCGGTGGGCACCCTACAGTCTACAGCCTATCTACCTATTTATTTATCTGATCAAACCCGGTAGAAACAAAACAAGTTTCGGGAATATCATTAGGATAAAGATACACAGAAGATAGGCGGGTAGAAAATAGGCCACGCCTTTAAATACGTCTTCCAACGGCACATCTTTTGCCATACCACCCACAACATAAGTCGTTGCCCCCACAGGTGGCGTGACAGCTCCCAGTGTTGTCACCACGGTAATGGTGACCCCAAACCAGATGGGGTCATATCCGAGTTCCATGGCAACAGGAAAGAAAATAGGGATTGTAATCAAGAGCAATGCCAGCGCATCCATAACCGCACCACCCACAATGTATATGCCGAAGATAATGGCCATGATGACCATGTCCGGTACCGGTAAGCCCACGACCCATGATGCGATGTCATACGGTATTCGGGTCACCGCCAGAAATCGACCAAATACCATGGCACCGGCCACGATAACGATCACCATGCAGGAAACCCGTATGGTATCGATGATGGCTGCCAGAAAGCCCTTCCAGGCGAGCTTTCGTTGAATGACGCTGAGCAAGACGGCAAAGAGAGAACCAACAGCACCGGCTTCCGTGGGCGTAAAAAAGCCAAAATACAGACCAATCATCACCAGCATGAATAGAACGGCCATTTCAAAGGCACCCGAGAGCCCCTTTATCTTTTCGAGAAATGTGGTTCTGGGGCCGACCGGTCCCCAGTCCGGATGTATTGTGCATACGACATAGACACTCAAAATCAGAAAAAAAGCCAGAATGATACCGGCCCCAATCCCGCCGTAAAAGAGACGGGCGATGGACTGTTCGGTGGAAAGCCCGATAACGATCAGCACCACGCTCGGCGGAATCACCACACCCAAGGTTGAGCCACATGCAATAGCCCCTGTACTCAGCCTTGAATCGTAACGGAATTTTTTCATCTGGGGGAGTGCCACGGTGGTCATAGTGGCTGCAGTAGCAGCATTTGAACCACAAATTGCCGAAAATGCCGAACAGGCCATGATGGTCGCCATGGCCACGCCACCACGAATCTGGCCAACCCATTGATAGGCTGCTTTGTATAATTTTTCGTTGACGCCCGAATAAAACGCAATCTGTCCCATGAAAATAAACAAAGGGATGACGGTTAAACCATATTTGGAAAAGGTCTCCCACAAAACAGAGCCCAGCATGTTCAAGCCTGCTTTGAAAGAGATAAGATAGCAGAACCCGCAGAATCCCACGATGCCCATGGCGAACCCCACAGGGGTACCGAGTAAAAAAAGCATCAGCAAGAGGATGACTATGCCGAGAATACCGATAACAGCCGGGGTCACGATTCTACCTCCTCAGAGGGTATGATTTGTCTTAGAAATTCCGTGAGAAGAATCAGTGCAAGTACTACGCATCCAAGGGCAACAGCATATGTGAATGGGTAATAGATGATTCTGAGTGTTTCCGTAACTTCACCGGTGGTTCTGAGAGTGTTGGCCTTTATTGCCAACTGCCATCCGGCCAGCATGAAAAATATGAAGCACATCCCATTGTTGATTGCCGATAGCACCCACTGCACTTTTTGCGGAAAGACATTTACCAGCACGTCAACGGAGATATGACCCTTTTTGACCTGCGTGTAGGCCAGGGCAAAGGCTGTCAGCAGGGCGCCGGCAAACCCCATGAGCTCATACGTCCCGCTGATGGGCACCCAGAACATGCGAAAAACAATATTGGCGCATGTCAACAGGACCATGACAATCAGGATAAGGCCTGCCAGAAACGTCAGTGTTTTGTTGAGCAGTTCGGTGATTTTCGACAAAATCATGGTTTATTTCCAACAAGAAAAGTTCAGCACGGGACCTATTGAACAGTAAGATTCCCAGGACTCTTTATGGCGCTATGTTTTTTTGTAAAAGCCCTGATGTCGTTTACGATGGCTTCACCAGGATAGCCTTTGCCTGTAGCGCTCGTGATCCAGTTTTCAGTCATAAAGGTCAGCTTGGCATCCCAATTGGCTTTTTCAGCGGGAGACAAGCGGATAAATTCGACACCCTGGTTTTTTTCTGACCAGGCATTGGCGTCTTTCACGTGATTGTCCATATACGTGCCTGTCCAAAGAGCCTGCTCCACACGTAGGTCTTCCATAACCGCTTTGACATCCGCGGGCAATGCATTCCATTTCTCGATATTCATGACCACGGCAAAAGGATAGATGACCGTATCGGTCTGCGTAACATATTTGCATATTTCTGCAAATTTAAAATCTTTCATTACCTCCGTCGAGGTAAACAGGCCCTGAACGACACCCTTTTGCAGCGCCTCGGGGGTGGCGGACATGGGCATGCCGACCTGGTTGGCACCCCAGGCTTTCAGGATCTGGGCGGCCCCACCGGACGCTCTCAAATCCAGTCCTTTGATATCATCTAAATTTCTTACCGGCACCTTGGACATGATATTGGCGGGTGCCGTGGTAAACATGGTCAGGACGTGGACCTTAGCAAAGGAAGTAGGCAGGTATTTCTGATAGAGATCCCATAGCACCAGGCTACCGGTTTTCGCATCAGGCAATCCCAATGGAAGACTGGTGGCGTTGGTTGTGACAAAACGGCCAGGCTGGTATGCCATGCAGAGATTCCCAATGTCTGCGGTTCCGGCGATGACACCGTCCATCATGTCCATTGCACCCAGCAGCGTTCCTCCCGGATAGGTGTCGATGGCGACCTTGCCTGCGGTTCTTTTCTCAACTTCCGTTTTCCATCGTTCCATTTGAACACAGGGAAATGTGGGGGCCGGCGGAAAATTGGCATAGCTGAGCTTAATGCTTCCTGCCGAGGCAGTTGCCGGCATCCAAATGCTCCCGGCAACTAAGAAACCCATGATAATAATACTTAAGAGAGCAGTTTTTTTCTTCATAACAGTTCCTCCTTTTAAGATAGCGTTTATACCGTTTTGTTAAACCTGGTCCTTTGGCCGGGTCAGAGATATTTGGCTATGCCAACGATGGTAGTTACTTAAATCCGAAGCACGAAATTAGAAATCCTAAACAATACCTAATGACCCAAATTCGAATGATCAAAACAAGACCTTG
>JAOZSO010000161.1:0-7493 GCA_029939655.1 Desulfobacterales bacterium | reverse complement strand
CCACCGGGCAGGCACGTTCGCATGCCCCGCAGTCGGTACACCTTCCGGCACAGTGAAATGCCCTGAGAAAATGAAACGTCCGCACATCCGTGGGATCCTGCCCTTTGCCAACCCACTGGGGTTTGGATTCATCCACGAAGCATGTGGGGCAATAGCAGAGGGGGCAGGCATTTCTGCAGGCATAGCAGCGGATACAGGGCGACAGGAGCGATTCAAAATAATCCCATTTATCCTGGGAGGTCATGGCTTCAATCTCTCGCACATCCGCATAGCGGTCCACACCTTGTTGTTCCTCAACCTTTTCTGCCACGAGCTCATCATGAATGACGGGATTAGGGTGGGTACAGACCACACAGTTTTTCTGCAGAACCTCCGATTTGTTTAGGGTCGTTTTCTTGCCGTCTGCCGTCACCAGGACTTTCTCCCCTTTTTCGGTCACATCCTGGATTTCATCCGCAAACATGGTGGTGATTTTGTACTTGTCGATCATACCCTTGCAGGGGACACCGATTATCACGAGTTGCTCCCGGCTTATTTTGTTCTCAACGATATGGGTTACGATGTTTCTGGTGTCGCAGCCTTTGGCCACAATACCGATTTTTTCTTTTCGGTTGGTCAGGTAGTTGGCCAGGTTGATACCGCAATTGCTGTCCCAGACAAATTGGTCGACATCTTCGGGTTTTCCGGCAAAGCAGGGTTCATTCATCATGGGCAGGGTTCCCTTGCGGAATCCGATTACCATATCGACTGAACAGTCTTTCAGAAGTCGTTTGGAAATATCTTTTATTTTATCTATATAATCTAACATGTTATGCTACCTTGGCGTCTATTTTTTTAAAGTGCTGTTGCGGTCCCAGGGCTTTCACCTTTTCGGTCACCTCCCTGACCACCTTCACAAACTTCGTGGATTCGGCCGAGGAGATCCAGGAGAAATGAATACGATCGGACTCAATGCCCATGTGCTCCATCAGATTCATAAATAGCGAAAATTTTCGACGAGCATAGTAATTACCTTCCAGGTAATGGCATTCGCCGGGATGTCACCCGGACACCCAAACGCCGTCCGCACCCTCTCGAAGAGCGGCCAACGCAAACTTGGGACTCATTCTACCGGCACAAGGTATCCGGATAACCCGAATATTGGGGGGATACTGCATTCTGCTGACGCCGGCAAGATCTGCGGCGCCATAACTGCACCAGTTGCACAGGAAACTGACGATTTTCGGTTCCCATTCAGACATCTTAATTTCTCCTTCTATTAATCGTAATCCTACTATTGCGTAACTTCAAAGATCGAATCCTCAACCTCTATATAGCATTTTAGGGGTTTAGGCTGTAGGCTATTAGGTGCCTTTTGCCCTGCGGGCGATATTTAGCCTTTGGCTGTTATTTGTCCTATCAGACGACAGTAGCGCTTCGCGCGATATTTATTGTTGCTTTTAGCGTTAAGCTATAAACTGCTTACCGCTTATTGCTTATGGCTTAACGCTCAATTGCTGTCAGCTACCCTCGAACCCTCCAAACCTCCGACCCTCAAACCCTTTTTTTATACTGCCTCATTCATCGCAAATATCTGTGCGAAAATCTGATCGTTGTCAAACCCCTTTAGTTTGATGGCACCGGATCGGCAGGAAGCGACACACAGGCCGCAGCCTTTACAGAGAACCGGATTGATCTTGGCTTTGCCTGTAAACGGTCCTTCCTCCAAGAGCGAAGGCGCCGAATAGGGGCATATGGAAATGCAGACCTTACAGGAGCTGCAATCCATGGGGACGGTTTCAGCCACGGCCCCACTGGTATGAATGGTCTTGCGTGCCAGCAGCGTAACCGCTCTGGATGCTGCCGCTCTTCCCTGTACGATGGATTCATCGATGGGTTTGGGATAATGGGCCAAGCCGCAGAGGAATACACCATCGGTCGAGAATTCCGAGGGTCCCAGTTTGGCATGTTTTTCCACAAAGAAGCCGTCGTCATTCAGTGGCACCTTGAAAAACTGCGATAGGGCATCTCCCTTGTTCGGCACAACGGCAGATGCCAGTGTCAGAACGTCGGCGACAATATCCAGTTTTCGTTCCAACACATGATCCGTAACCGTGATGATGAGATCATCTCTCTTTATCTCGACGCTGGGTTTGTTTTCCAGCGCGTAGCGGATAAAGATGATACCCTTCTCACGGGCTTCCCTGTAGATATATTCCCGCTCGCCATAGGTTCTGATATCCCGGTAGAGGACATAAACATTCATTTCCGGGTTGATCTTTTTCAGTTCCAGTGCATTGTCGATGGAATGGGTACAACAGACCTTGGAGCAGTAAGGCCTTTCCGGTTCTCTGGAACCGACACACTGGATAAAAACTGCCGAGGATATTTTCTTGAGAGACGGATCTTGATCCATGAATTTTCGATCGAGATCCAGGCTTGTCAAAATTCTTGGGTCATCCCCATAGTGATACTCTGTCGGTTTCAAAGCGGCAGCACCGGTTGCCACTACAGCTACGCCGTATTCCAGATCCGTTGTGGCATCGCCGGAAGTGAGGGTCGATTTGAAATTTCCCACGAATCCGTCTACGCTGGAAAGCTCTGTGTTCAGGTGTACCCGGACATTGTCGTTCCCGTTGATATCTGAAATGAGTTCCGACAGTTTTTCCTGGACACTGTCGCCCGATATCGTTTTGAACAGATTCAACGCCTGCCCGCCTAGAACATCACTTTTTTCTATGATATGCGTTTCATAACCCTGCAGGGCCAGGGTCTTGGCAGCACTTATGCCGGCGATTCCGCCGCCGATGACTATGGCTGTCTGGTTTACTTCCAGTTCGGCTTCCTCGAGTGGCTGCATGAGAGCGACCTTGGAGACGGCCATCCGGACAAGATCTTTCGCTTTTTCCGTGGCCAGGTCAGGATTATTCTTATGGACCCAGGAGTCCTGGTTTCGAATGTTACACATTTCAAACAGGTATTTATTCAGCCCGGCATTGATCAGCGTTTCCTGGAAAAGGGGTTCGTGGGTTTTTGGCGTACATGCCGCCACGACGACCCTGTTCAGATTATGCTGCTTAATAATCTGGGTCATGGTCTCCTGCGTGTCCTGGGAGCAAGAATAAAGATTGTCCGTAAAGTATTCCACATAGGGGAGTGTCGCAGCATACTTACTCACGGCCGGGACGTCCACGACGCCGGCGATATTGATACCACACCGGCAGACGAACACACCGATTCTTGGTCGTTCACCGAAGATATTCGTTTCGGGAATGACTTCCGGTGTTTGCGTCTGGGTGTCCCTGGCCAGGCTCAAGGCAGCACCGGCGCTGGCCGCTGCTGCACTGGCATCGATAACGGATTGGGGAATATCCTTGGGTCCCTGGAAGGCACCACATACATAGATGCCTTTGCGCGATGTTTCAACCGGTTCAAACGTTTCGGTTTTACAAAAATTACCCTCTGTCAGTTCGATACCCAGGTTCTGGGCCAGAGCAATGGTTTTCGGATCTATCTGAAGCCCGATGGAAAGTACGATCTGGTCAAAGGTTTCGGTTTGCAGGCCTCCCGACTCCGTAACATAACGTACGGAAAGATCATCGGTCCCATGTATCGGGTCGATGGAGTGGACCCGGCTGCGGACAAATCGCACACCACTTTCTTTGGCTTTGTTGTAAAAGCGCTCAAAGTCCTTTCCGTGGGTGCGCATGTCCATGTAAAAAATCGTGCACTCGAGATCGTCTCCACCGTGTTCTTTGGCAATTACGGCTTCCTTAATAGCATACATGCAGCAGACCGATGAACAGTAAGCATTGTCACATCGGTTGAGATCTCTTGATCCGACACACTGGAACCAGGCAATTTTTTTAGACTCCTTCTGGTCGGACATACGGACGAGGTGTCCCTCGGTGGGGCCCGAGGCAGACAAAATCCGCTCCATTTCCATGGAGGTGATGACGTTGGGGTGGTTGGCGTAATTATATGAGTCAAATTTGGAAGGATCGAACGGTTCAAATCCCGGTGCCAGGATCACCGATCCCACATTGAGCTCGACAATTTCATCTTCCATGGTGTAGTCGATGGCGTCCACTCCGCAGAATTCAGCACAGACCTTGCAACCGCCGGTTTTAAAATGAACGCAGACATCCCGATCAATGGCCGGGGTATTCGGCACCGCCTGTGCGTAAGGGACATAAACCGGTTTGCGGCTTTTCAAGCCCATGTCATATTCAGATGCGATGGGTAAGACATGTTCTTTTTTCGTGATGAGGGAGTTGATTTTATCGAGAGTTATATGACCCGTTGGACATACCGATGCGCAGGCACCGCAGGCCATGCAGACATCGGTCTGCACGTGAAATGGTGTGTCCACTTTCATTTCCACGCCACGTCCGGTCAGGCTGATGGCGCTGTTTCCCATCTTTTCACACATGCGCACACACAGGCCGCAGAGGATGCAGTCGTCATCTTCTGTTTTAAAGCGCGGTTTATCGATACCATACTTTTGGGCAAGACTTTTTAGCATGGGTACGTCCGGGCATCTTGCCAGAAGCAGTTCGACGATGAGCTTGCGACCCTCATGAACGGTCTCGGTATCGGTGTTGACTTCCATCCCTTCCCATATGGGGTAGTTACACGATGTCACAAAGCGGGTACGGCGACCGTCAAAAAGCTCTACTGTGCACAGTCGGCACATACCTGCCGGTTCGAGCGCCTTATGATGACACAGTGTTGGGATATCAACACCATATTTTTCGGCGACCTGAAGGATATACTGCCCTTCATCACCCTGTACTGTTTGACCATTGAGTTTAAACGTGATCATAAATCTATCCCTTTTGATTATCGTATAGCGATTGCATTAAACTTGCAGACATCGTAGCAGATGCCGCATTTGATGCATAGATCCTGATTCAATGTATGGGGTTTTTTCTTTTCCCCTGTGATGGCGTCCTGTGGACATTTGCGGGCACAGACCCTGCAACCGGTACACGCTGCTTCATCGATATCGTAATGGAACAGGGCTTTGCAGACACCCGCCGGACACTTCTTGTCCCGGATGTGTGATTCGTACTCATCGCGGAAATAGAGAAGGGTCGTGAGGACCGGGTTCGGTGCAGATGTTCCCAAACCACAAAGGGAGAACTTCTGGATCATGCTGCCGAGTTCTTCCAGAAGCTCGATGTCGCCTTCTTTACCTTCGCCGGCACAGATATTTGTGAGAATATCGAGCACCTGTTTGATGCCTTCACGGCACGGGTTACACTGGCCACAGGATTCTTCTTTGAGAAAATCCATGAAGTATCTGGCCACGTCCACCATGCAGGTATCTTGATCCATCACAATCATACCGCCGGACCCCATGATCGAACCGGCTTCCGCCAGTTTCTGGTAATCTACCGGTAGATCGAGGAACCGTTCCGGGATACATCCCCCTGATGGTCCGCCCGTTTGGACGGCCTTGAATTTTTTCTTGTTGGGAACCCCGCTACCGATGTTGATAACGATCTCCTTTAGCGAAATACCCATGGGGACTTCGACCAGGCCGGTATTCGTGATTTTTCCGACAAGGCTGAAGACCTTTGTTCCTTTGCTGTGATCGGTGCCCATGCCGGCATACCATTCGGCTCCCTTGAGCAGTATTGCAGGAATGTTGGCGTAGGTTTCTACATTGTTCAGGTTGGACGGACTGTCACGCAGGCCCTTTTCTACGGTGTGTACATACTTGGCTCTCGGTCGCCCGACATTTCCTTCCAGGGATGCCATCAAGGCAGTGGATTCACCACAGACAAACGCCCCCGCACCGGTTGAAATCTTGACATGAAAATTAAAACCTGTGCCGGCAATGTTGTCGCCCAGGAGGCCATAGCTTTCGGCTTGCTTAATGGCTGTAATCAATCGTTTGACGGCCAGCGGATACTCATTGCGGACATAGATGAATCCCTCGCTGGAGCCGATGGCATATCCGGCAATCAGCATGCCTTCCAGTACGCTGTGGGGATCACCCTCCAGAATACTCCTGTCCATGTACGCACCGGGGTCGCCCTCATCCGCGTTGCAGATAATGTAACGATTACCGTTGAATTTTGCGCATGTGGCCCATTTGATTCCCGTTGGGAAACCGCCGCCACCGCGACCCCTTAGTCCGGAATCCTTTACGACCTGGATAATTTTTTCGGGTGATTCGTTGTTGAGGGCGCGAACCAGAGCCAGGTATCCTGCTTTTGCAATATATTCTTCAATGGAATCCGGGTCGATGTATCCGCAGTTTCGCAGGGCTATCTTTACCTGGTTTTTATAAAATGGAATGTCTTCGAGAAACGGTGCGCTTTCATATGGGGTTACTTTGGCCTGGGGATTTTCGAAATCATCTTCCAGAATGGATCTGGGATCACTGATCTGGCCGAGGATCCATTTTTTTTGAGAGATGCCTTCCCGGTAGTCTTCGATGGCATCGACAATCTTTTTTTTTGTGATGTTCTTATACATCACACGGGGTTTGCCATCCTGAAATATTTCGACCAGGGGCTCCATTTCACAGAATCCAATGCAGCCGGATTGACAAATCTGAATGTCTTTGTTGCCCTTGTAATTTTCTGTGGCTTTATCGAATGCTTCCTGAGCACCGGCTGCAATGCCACATGACGCCATTCCGATATTTACTTTTATGGCCCCAGGATGGTAGATGCCCTGTCTGTATTTGTTGCTGATAATTTCTAAGTCTTTTTCAGACTGGATTTTCATGTTGTTTGCCTCTTTCCCTTATTTATTCGTATTGATCCAATGCCTTGGGGATAGCGTCGCTGGATATCCTGCCGTGTATGTCCTCATTGATTTTAACGACAGGTCCCAGGCTGCAGCAGCCGATGCAACGAACAGATTCCAACGTAAATCGGTTGTCGGGTGTCGTTTCTCCATCGCCGACATTGAGGACCTCTGTAATTTTTTCACGAACTCTTTCTCCGCCGCGGACATGGCATGCGGTACCGAGACAGATGGATATGATATTTCGACCTCTCGGTTGGAGGCTGAAGGTGCTGTAAAAGGTTGCAACACCATATATCTTACTAAAGGGAATGCCGATTTTGGCAGATAGATATGTCAATGCCGGCTGTGGCAGGTAGTTGTAGTGGCGCTGGATGGCCTGCAGTATCATTATCAGGTTTTCTTTGTCACTATTGAACTCTTTTTCGATTATTGTGTCCAGTTCCATATAATCGACATCGACTTCCAATGATTGATCCTGTTCTAACGCTTTTGCTTCACTCATCTTTTGGTCTCCAAAATGCAAATGTCATACGCTGGCGTTTCGAATATAAAAAGGCGTTAACCCACGACCGTCTGCTGGACCACGGGACAATTCTCAACGCAGGCACCACAACCGGTGCATAGATCCATTTTAATGCTTCTGGCGCGTTTTCGAACCTTGACCTTGAAATTTCCGGGTTTGCCATCAACGGATTCAAGATCCGCGTATGTGATAAGCTCGATGTTCAGATGCCGGCCGACCTCGA
>JAOZSO010000160.1:0-7509 GCA_029939655.1 Desulfobacterales bacterium | reverse complement strand
CTTTCCATAATCGAAACACAAGAATTGGTGGTTCCCAGATCGATACCGATTATTTTGCTCATTTTCAGTTCCTCCTTTTAAGCATGACAGTTCGGAAGGATAAAGAAACGTGGTTCCCGGCCTTGATGCCATGCAACTGTTATGGGTTTTGTTAGACAGAAGATAACCACATTAATAGAATAGTCAATAATGATCATGAATAATTTCATTACTAAATATGATTTAGTCAATTAAAGTAATGAAAATGTTGTTTGCGCAAGCACTGATAACCATTTTGATCGGTGATTTACGAACACGTATCAACGAGTTAACTATTGACATGAAAAAAAAATTGAATCATACTCTTGCCTTCGGAAAAGCTGGGCTGTAGCTCTTTGCCCGGAACTCTAATCTTAAGCAAAAAGGAGATTGACATGAAAAAAGGTGCCTTTTTCATTTTATCGATGGCAATGGTTGCTTTATTGCTGACGCCCACTGCATGGGCTGCAAACGAGGTCAAAATCGGGTTCAATATTCCGCTTACCGGTGACAACCCGGATGTGGGTGGATCATCGAGAAACGCGGCGGAAATGTTCCTGAAGAACAACCCAACCGTAAGCGTTG
Organism: Desulfobacterales bacterium; assembly: GCA_029939655.1. Classification (GTDB taxonomy): domain Bacteria; phylum Desulfobacterota; class Desulfobacteria; order Desulfobacterales; family B30-G6; genus B30-G6. The sequence continues at coordinate 6,906 of JAOZSO010000160.1, read as the reverse complement.
GCGGGAAAGCATACACCCTGAAATTCATTTATGAGGACAACGAATACAAACCCGAGTCAGCAGTCAAAATCAACTCAAAGCTCATTACGGAAGAAGGGGTTCTTGGTATTGTGGGGCCGCAGTCTTCCAGCCAGGCCGTTCCGGCCGGCGAGGTTGCCAACAACAATGCCACCCCCATGATCAGCCCGTGGTCTACCAACCCGAACACCACATTGGATCGGCCCTATGTCTTCCGTGGCTGTTTTCTTGATCCGTTCCAGGGGCCGGTGGCCGCTAATTTTGCCACCGATGAGCTTGGGGCCAAAAAAGCCGCTGTTATCTACGACATCGCGGCAGATTATCCCAAAGGGCTGGCTGAAAACTTTAAAGAAGCCTTTGAAAAAATACATGGTCCGAAATCCGTCGTTGCTTTTGAATCTTTTACCACCGGTGACAAAGATTTTTCTGCCCAGATGACCAATATCGTTATGACCAAAGCCGATGTGCTGTTCGTTCCCCAATATTATTCTGAAGTTCCCCTCATCATTCGCTCTGCCAAAGAGATGGGCTGGACAAAACATATTCTGGGTGCGGATGCCTGGGGTGGCGGCGACTTGATGGGACTTTGTGGCGATGACTGTAAAGGACTTTACTTTTCAACGCATTACGCAGCCGCGGGTGCCAAAGGTGCCACCAAGGCGTTTATTGATGCATATGTTGCTGCCTATGGAAAGACCCCTGATGATGTTGCCGCCCTGACTTGGGACACAATCGGGTTGATGGTCCAGGCCATTAAAGATACCGGTGGCCTGTCCGGAAACATTAAGGCTGACCGTACGAAAGTGAAGGATGCACTGGCAGCCGTTAAAGGCTTTCCGGGAATCACCGGCGCCATGACATTCACACCTGATGGTGATCCTAAAAAGTGTGCCGTGATCGTCCAGATTAATGATGACGGTCAATTTGCTTTTCATAAATCCGTGTGCCCAAAATAAAATCGCATGGAGATTTTATTTTTAAATCATGCGCCCACCGTGCCTGTGTACGGTGGGCGAACCTATTATCTGCCCGCAACGGTGGGTTTCAGTTGAAAGCCAACGATTGTGTGCGGATTTTTATTTGGGAGAACACCGCATGACCTTTAATTTCATCATGCAGAACCTCGTCAATGCCTTGCAGTGGGGGAGTTTTTACGCCCTCATCGCCCTGGGATACTCCATGGTTTACAGTATTCTCATGCTGTTCAACTTTGCCCATGGGGACATCTTTATGGTGGGCGCATATATCGGTTTAGGTGTTGCAACCGGCCTGCTCGCATTGGCAGGAACCGGTGCCGCCGCCATATTGCCGGGGTGGTTTATCCTGGTATTGACGATTCTGATATCCATGTTGCTAACCGGTTTTGTAGGTATCATCGTGGAAAGGGTAGGGTATCGTCCCCTGCGGGATGCCCCGCGAGCCTCCGCCGCCATTACCGGTCTCATGATCGGAATTATTCTGGAAACATCCAACATCCTTTTTCTGGGCGGATCGCGGCTTAAATTTCCACAACTCATCCAATCCGTCACCTACAATATCGGTGGGGTTTATGTGACCAATAAAAAAATCATGATCGTGCTGGTTTCTCTTGGGTTGATGCTTGCCCTGCACCAGTTCGTGACCCGTACCAAGTACGGTATGGCCATGCGTGCCATGGCCTATGATTATCTCGTGATTCCTTTGATGGGTGTGTCCATTAATCGAATTGCAGCCATGACGTTCGCTATCGGGTCAGCATTGGCAGCAGCTGCGGGTATCCTATTCGGGTTGGCATACCCGGTTCTCGATCCCTACATGGGGGTCAGTTTTGGCTGGAAAGCCTTTGTAGCATCAATCTTGGGAGGACGCGGCTCCATTATGGGGGCTTGTCTTGCCGGTTTCATGCTCGGATTTATCGAAATTATGACGGTGCCTGCGATCCAGATCATCAACCGGTTGTTCGATTTGAATATCGGCTCAAATATGCGCGATCTGATCGCATATTCCATCGTGTTGCTGATCCTCATATTCAAACCCCACGGATTGTTCGGTGAGGCATACAGTGCAAAGCTGCGTCTGTAACTGTGTTTCTTGAGTTTCTTGAGTTTATTGGGTTGATAAAACCGGAGCATGTTGAAAGCTGTATACTGTTTGCCGAGAACAACTCAATAAACACAACGAACCCTGTCTCCCAAAGAATAGGGAAAAGAACCATCTTTATTGATTTCGCCTTGGCGGGATTAGGAAAACAAGGAATTAATTTATGGCCGTTACAACACAATTGGAACAACAAACGGGCGTAAGGGGCATTATCCAACGCATTTTTAACGGCGCTCCTCTGCTGGCAATTTTTCTGGGCTTTCTGGTCTGCACCCTTTGGGAAATGATGTTTGGTGAGGTGTTGGCATCTGTCCTGTTACTTCCCAAGATGCCCATCCTTTTCGGTCTCGTGACCATGTTCAAGGTAATCGCCGGGATGATCAACCTGGTCCTCAAAGACACGCCCTTTGAATATTTTACACTGTTGCACATTCCCATGGCCCTGGTCTACTTTGCTGTTATCTATGTCCTGCCATTTATTATTGTTGTCCGGCTGACCGCCCGACCGGCTAATGCCATTGCCCGGTCCTTGCAGCAATTGCCTCTCATGGTCACCGCCCTGGTTCATTTGGGATTTCTTTATGCCACGTTTCACTTCTGGGCTGAAATGAGTGATTATCGGTTGATTTCCCTGAAGCTGACCCTCATCGCGGTGCTGCTTACACTCAGTCTGAACATTATCAATGGATATATGGGAGAATTTTCCTGCTCCCATCCCGGTTTTATGGGGATTGGGGCTTATATGTCCTCGTTCTTCACGGTGGGTCTGTTTGTCAATGACAAGGTCTTGGGAGACGCCTTGCTGGGAATTCCTATGGCGTATCTGACGTTTCCATTCGCGTTGATCTTCGGGGGGGTGTGTGCTTCTTTGGGCGCCTTGATCGTTGCCATCCCGTCCTTTAGAACCCGGGGCGACTATCTCGCGATTATCAGTCTGGCATTTTTATTTATCGTCAAAAGTTTTTTTGAAAATATGCAATCCCTTGGCGGTGCCAGGGGGATTATGGGGCAACCTGACTGGGCGACCCTGCCGGTCATCTTTATCGTGGTAACCATCGGTATATGGGCCATCAATAATTTTGTTACATCGACGATCGGAAAGGCCTTGAACGCCGTACGGGATGATGAAATGGCTGCCGATGCCATGACCGTGGATACCCGCAAAACCAAAATGGTCGCCTTTCTTTTCGGTGCTTTCTGGGCAGGTTTGGCAGGGGGGTTGTTGGCTCACGTGCTACGTTTTATCAACCCTGCCATGTTCGGTATTCAAAAACTGGCCGAAGTTCTGGCAATGGTATATTTTGGCGGTCTCAACTCCGTATATGGTTCCATCGTGGGGGCCGTTTCCATCAGCCTTCTGGGGGAAGTGCTGCGGCCGCTGGAAATTTTAAAATGGATTTTCATACCCCTGCTGCTCATTCTGGTGATGATATACAGACCCACCGGCCTGGTTGCATTCAAGGAACTCAATGTGCGCACTGTGTTCGGCCCCAAGGAGGAGGCGTAATATGCCGCTTCTCGAAGTTATTCAAATGAGTCATAATTTTGGCGGCCTTCAAGCCGTATCCAACTATAATCTGCAGTTGGATCCCGGTCAGATTACAGGTCTGATAGGCCCCAATGGTGCAGGAAAGACAACGATATTCAACCTGCTCACAGGTATTTATCAGCCCGCGGAAGGTGAAGTTCGATTGAATGGTACCAATATTGTCGGGCAGCGACCCAATCAGATCGCTGCCTTGGGTATCGGGCGCACGTTTCAGGAGATGCGCCTATGGCGGCATATGTCGGTTTTGGATCATGTAAAGATGGCTCGGTACTCCAAGCTCAGCTATGGTCTTTTTGGCGCTTTTCTGGACAGCCCCAAACGACGTGCAGAGGAAAGAGAGTCTACGATCAAGGCCATGGACTACCTGGAACTGTTCGGCGTTGACCAATTCGCAGACCAGCTGGTGACCAATTTACCCTATGGCGCCCAGCGACGGGTTGAGATGGCGCGTGCCCTGGCTACGGAACCGAAGGTGCTGCTGCTCGACGAGCCAACGGTCGGCATGACCCCCGAAGAATTGATGGATATGATTTCGGTAGTGCGCAAGGCTCATGAGCGATTCAATCTGGCGATATTTCTGATCGAACACCGTCTGCAGGTCGTGCGTGAGCTGTGCCAGAATGTCCAGACCCTGGTATTCGGTGAAGTGATTGTTGAAGGAACGCCGGATGAGGTTCAAAACAACCCCAAGGTCATTGAGGCCTATATCGGTGATAAGGAGATGGACTTCTAATGCTGTTAGACGTAAAAAACCTCCAGGTTGCATATGGCAAAATCAAAGCTCTGCACGGCATTGATTTCCATATTAACGACGGCGAGATCGTGACCATCATCGGTGCCAATGGTGCCGGGAAAAGCTCCACCCTGCGTGCTATCTCTCGATTGATTCCATCAGGGGCTGATACGGAAATGACGTTTTCCGGTGAGAACCTGTTGAAATATCCTCCCGAAAAGGTTGTCAGTGAACTGGGCATCACGCATGTGCCGGAAGGGCGACGACTGTTCGGTAATTTGACCGTTCTTGAAAATCTGCAACTGGCGGCTTTCGCCCGCAAGGACAAGGATGGTATCGCTCAGGATATCGAGCGCGTTTTTGCTATTTTCTCGCGGCTTGAAGAGCGCAAGACACAAAAAGCAGGTACCATGTCCGGCGGTGAGCAACAAATGTTAGCCGTGGGTCGTGCATTCATGGCGGGTCGCCGTCTGATGCTTCTGGACGAACCGTCCATGGGGCTGTCGCCTTTATTGATGAAGCGCGTATTTTACTCCCTGAAAGAAATCAACCAGACAGAGGGAACGGCGATTCTGCTGGTGGAGCAGAATGCCCGTCTTGCATTAAAATTTGCCAAGCGCGGGTATGTCCTTGAAAACGGCAATATGGTTCTTCATGGTCCTTCGGCAGAGTTGTTGGACAATGAGGATGTGAAGAAGGCATACCTAGGCGGTTAAATCCATTTCTCAACAGTCATGCGTTTTAATACATCCCCTCCACTTCACGGCGAAAGAAAATAGCGGCTATAATTACTGCAATGGTCGGGAATAAAATGATCAAAACCGCTGCAGCATTTACAGCCGGTGTGAAGGTGAAGCGCATCAAGCTATAAAGATACACAGGCAGCGTCAACTCGTGTCCGATCAGGAAGAATGACAGCAAAAACTCCCCCATGGAGATCGTAAAGCAGAAAAGTGCTGCGGCCAGGACGGATGGGATGATTAACGGCAATGTGACGTCCAAAAATGTCCGTAGCCGGGTTGCGCCAAGATCCATGGCAGCTTCCTCCATTTCAAGATCAAAGTTCAGCAATCTGTCGCGGATGACCATGACGGCAAAGGGCATAATAAAGGTTGTGTGTCCCAAAATCGTGGGCCAGATTCCACCCGGGATGCCCAGGAAGCGAAACCAGAGCAAAACCGAGATAGCCGAAACAACACCGTAGGTGATAATTGCCAGGATGTTGAGAGCCTCGATCAAGGTTTTGCCTCTGAACCTGAACCTGACAAGGCCATAGGCCAGGCCGCCCCCGATGAGAGTTGAGAAAAATGTTGCGACCAGCCCAATTATGACCGAGTTTTTAAGGGCTAGTATTAACCTGGAATCATCCAAGGCTTTCTGGAACCAATGGAAGGTCATGCCTTTCATCGGCCAGGTCAGATACTCCGACGTGTTGAAAGCATAGAGCACAAGTACTGCTAACGGCAAAAAAATATAACAAAGGAACAGAATGAAGTATATCCGGAAAGCCTTGTCGCCCCAGTTCTTTACCAGCCAATCAGGCAGACGAGAGTTACGCATAGTCGGCCTCCTTTCCTATACGGGCGATAATGGCTGCCAGCATCAACAGGGCCAGGAAAACAACCACCGAAAGTGCACTGCCGGTGGTCCAGTTTGCGCCTCCCATAAATGTTTCAAAGATTACCGAAGAAATCATCAACGTATTGGCGCCGCCCAACAATTGTGATGACAGCACGTCTCCGAAGCAGGCCAGCAGTACCAGAACCACCCCTGATACGGTTCCGGAACTGGTCAGCGGAAGCGTTATTCTGATCAACGTTTGCAACTTGTTGGCACCAAGATCCTCGGACGCTTCCAATAATTTGTTAGGCACCTTGCCCAAGCTGGCATAAAGCGGAAGCACCATATACGGTGTATAGGTGTAGACCAGACCGAACACAATGCCGGTTCCCGAATATAATAACCGGACAGGGGCATCGATCAGCCCTAATGACATAAGCGCCCAATTGAGAATTCCGCTTGAACCCAGAATAATCTTCCAGGCAAAGACGCGCAGGATCACACTGGTCCAAAATGGGATCAGAAGGACCAGCAATAGCAAGCTCCCGCGCTTGGTTATTCGCGATAGATAATAGGCCACCGGATAGGAAATTAGCAAAGAGATGACCGTTGCCGTTGCCGCATAGATGCCGGTTCGGATAAAGGCATTACGATAAATCGGTTCAACGAGTACACGCAGATAGTTGTCAAATGTATAGTGGAAATGGGGATCGAAGAAGGGCATGCTAGACATCAGACTGTAACGCAAGGCCACAAACATCGGCATCAGAAAGAACAGGATCAACATGATGGCGGCCGGGCATATGGTGAGAATGGGAACGGCTAGTTCATCAAGTCGATCCCGCCACGGCAACGCCTCTATTGTTTTTTTTTGGCCTGGGGATTCCTGCATTTGTTTATTCCCTAAAACTCTAAATCCGAAGCACGAAATTCGAAATCCTAAACAATACCTAATGATCCAAATTCG
>JAOZSO010000159.1:4462-7550 GCA_029939655.1 Desulfobacterales bacterium | reverse complement strand
CACAGGGATTATCCATCCGCGATACCACCAACCTTCTTTTGGGTTATAATCCCGAATCTTATATATCCACCAGCCGGCTCATTATCTCAACTGAACTTCGTGCAGCTTTATGGTTACTTTGCCGACCATTGGAATTTTACCGCTTAGTTGTATGGGTAAGTTTGACAAGGGATCGATGAAAATAGTGATGTCTTCCTGAAATCCAAGAAATGAGAAGTCTTCTACCTTTTTCAAATCCGACGATAGAGGCTGGGCCTCGAGTGCGATTTTGAGAACTTCGACCTCGCCTCGACGACGAATATCGCCATGCTGTTTTTTTTCTATGAAGTCAAACTTCAGCGAGTGAAATCCTTCCGGCTTAAGCCGCACATGAAATAATTGTCTTCTTCCAAAAACACAAAAGGATAGCGGCTGCCGGCTTTTTGATAATTCAGCGGCCGAGATAATATAAATCAGTACCAAACGTTCGGAGATGTTGGGACATACCGGTTGATCGAGGTTATAGGCATAGAACGACTCTTTGGTATGGGTCCATTTATCGGGTTGTTTTAAGGCTTCCTGCTGATCTTTGGGCTCTCGCTGATGTCTAAAAACACCTTGATCGGTGAATCGATAGACCTTTTTAAAATCCTCATTGCCCCTTCGCAACCTGATTCTTCCCAGCGCTGTTGCATCCTTCGGATTGAACCAAACCTGATTGATTGTCGTTACAGGCGGCTTAAAAATAGAATCGACCATATAATGGACTGTGATTTTATTGGGGTCCGGGCTCAACGCCTTTATCGGAAGACCCTGAGGACTTTTTATTAATGCTGCTTCTACTTCTGCAGCCGGCAGTGATTCCAACTGCACCTGCACGTTCACTTCAGCGGAGAAGCTTTTGATCCTGTACGAAAGCTGTGTCCACGGTACACGGTTTGAATCAAGTTCGATTTGAGAATAGGATTGGGCTTGGGTTGAATTTGAGAAGCCCGTTAATGACATCGCCATATAAATCAAGACAGATAACAATAATTGTTTTCGACTTCCCATTGAATGGTTCTCCTGCTGAAGTGCAAATGGTGCCTTTATTGTGACATCGACTGCCATGTTGTTATATGCAACCTTGAGATTGACTTGAGGCTCCCGAGTGAGCCTCATCCGAACTCCTCGCCGACAAGTATAGTTGTGAGGTTCTTCAATATTTCAATAACTAATTTGTTTTTCAAGACTGAATATTTTTAAACACTTGGGTACACCATGTGGCTTGACACAAAACTGACATGTTGTAATACTCAGGTATTATATTGTCCTGAAATTAAATCCCTGTTGAGGGTACTGATTTTTCGAATGTAATCGGACTGTATAAGTGGCAATTGCGAGTGGACCCAATTTTCCCAAGGATTTGAAAATGAAGAAACCCATACTGTTAATTCCGGTGGAAAACCAGGTGCGCGAACTGGATGCCAAGCTTTTGCTGGCGTGTGTTGCCGCCAAACGGGATTTTACCTCCATCATCGGGCCCAAACGAAAAATCGAAAACCATATCGCCTCTTTTCCTCGCGGTATTTTCTTGTCCAAATCTCTGAGGATTGTGAAGCGCAGTTTTTTTCCGATCTCACGTTTGCTCGGGCATGAAATAGTCGCCTGGGATGAAGAGGCGCTGGTTCATCTGCCGGCCGAAACGTATTTTTCACGTCGGCTCTCACCTGTGGGAATGGAGAATGTGTCTCATTTGTTTGCCTGGGGTGAGGACAATGCCGAATTGTGGCGGCAATATCCCCAATTACCTTCTGGAATTCCGATTCATATTACCGGTAATCCGCGAGTCGATCTGCTTCGGCCCGATATGCAGGGGTATTATAAAGCCGAGGCCGATAAGATCCGCAAGGATTACGACGATTTCATCCTTATAAACACCAATTTTAACCATGTCAATGCGTTCCATCCGGCCCAGAATTTGTTCCAGCCGGTGAAGAAGCCCGGGGAGGAAGCCAAGTTCGGCCAGGCAGCCCGGGGGATGACCCGTGAGTACGCTGAAGGGTTCCGGGATCATAAACAGGCTGTTTTTGAGGACTTCCAGAAACTGATACCCGAGCTGGCGCATGCCTTTCCGGACCGCACCATCGTGGTGCGGCCGCATCCCACCGAAAATCAGGATGTTTACCACGAGATTGCCGTCCGTTGCCCGCGGGTAAAGGTAACCAATGAGGGCAACGTGGTCCCCTGGTTAATGGCTGCCAGGCTGCTTGTTCACAACGGCTGCACCACGGGTGTGGAGGCCTTTGTCATGCGTGTGCCTGCGGTTTCATACCGCAAAACGATCAACGATTACTACGACGATGGTTTTTACCGATTGCCCAACCGCTTGAGCCATCAGTGTTTCGATTTTGAAGAATTGCGGACAACTCTTGCGCGTATTTTTGGTGGTGAACTGGGTGCTGCCCGGGGGAAGGGGAGAGAAGCCCTTTTGGATCATTTTCTGGTGGGACAGGATGGCCCCCTGGCTTGTTCACGGATGGTCGATATTCTGGACAGGGTCGCGGACGACATGTCCCACATGCCCGAACCGACTCTAAAGAAACGGCTGGTGGGCTGGTACCAGGCCACACGGCGTCGTTTGCGCAAGACCCACAAAGCTTATCTGCCGGGTTCCTTTAAGTCAGTCGCTTTTGAACGGCACCGCTATCCCGGGATTACTCCCGGGGAGCTTGCAGAACGGGTAGCCCGTTTTCAGCAGGTGCTCGGTGAAGACACCCAGCTTCAATTGCACCAGATCCGTGACAAGATATTTAAAGTCAGCCGTTGAGGTGAACTCCGAATCCCTGAAGCGGTTGATATTAACCTGGCGACTGAATAGCCAACCCCGTCATGCCGGACTTGATCCGGTATCCAGTGTTCTTCTGGATTCCCGCCTTCGCAGGGAATGACAACCTGCGGGGATTTATCCACCGGAGCAATAATAGGCCCTAAGGTTAGGAGGCAACGACGTGCTGCAATACTGATTGATACTCTGCGACTGTCATTTCCTCAATGAGAACCCGCTGATCTTTATCTAACGTTTTTGATTCGGTGAAACCGTAACGTTTTCCAAGGGGGTGGTCTGTTT
>JAOZSO010000159.1:0-4452 GCA_029939655.1 Desulfobacterales bacterium | reverse complement strand
CGTCAGGCGATTGGATGGGGATCCTGTTAAAGGTCGGTTCCAGAAGGATATCTTCATAGGTGATCCCCAAAAAATTAGCCAGATGGCGCATAACGGATTCCGTACGGTCTATCAGACTCTCGAATTGAATGATGCAGACGCGATCACCAAACTTTTCCCGGACTTCCATTGTAGCTCGGACATTTTTTTTCCAGTGGCCGAGTGCTGATTCAATATCTCCGTAGATCTGCGGTTCACGTCTGGAAGCAGAAGAAAACCAGTGCACAGGATCCCTGATTATAGAAATCAGTCGGCCGTCAGGATATATTTCAAAGAAGTTATTTAAGTCCTGGTTCTGCAGGGTCAATCCTGGTGCGTAAGCTGTTACAAATTTCTTGTCAAGTCCGTGGTTTTGATAATTGAGCCAGGCCCCGAAGCAGGCGGTCATATGGGCATCAAATATCTGGCGCATGTTTAGCGACTGGACGGATTCCAGGTATTTGATGAAAAGTTGTCTTTCAAGAATCGGTAGATATATGAAGGGAAATCGTGCATTGTCTTCTTCGCCTTGCTTGAAACCTTCCCGGATACCGGTAGCGGGTATTGATTTGGAGAAGATGTTCAACCATTCTTCCGGCTTGCCCTTGATATCAATTGTGGGCCAGGAACTCTTGTCGGGGGCGTCAACCGAAAAAGCATGGGGATAAGCATGTAGTTTGGAATGTCCGTCCAGAAGGCGGCCAAGCAGCAATCCCCCCGAGCATGAAATTTGAGAAACCAGCGATAGGGGCGCAGTCACCGGAGATATGTGTTGTAAGCAAATCTGAAGAATATCCTCCAGGTGAGATGTCCCGGCATCGCTGACCTGCCTGATCATTTTTCTTCTGGGTCCATCTTTCAGGTATCGTTCCAGCTTTATCCTTTTTTCCTCCGTAATAAGGCGACTTATAATCCTTTTGCCTATCTTATTTTTGGCATCCAATTTTTTGATAAACTGGTAAATCATATAATGTGTTCCTTTGCTATGCAGAGGTAGACTGCTTTTTCAAGGTACAATTCACAATAAACTCTTCATAGGCGTCCAGCACATCCCTGTTGCTGTCACCCCCATAGACTATTTCCGAAAGGAAGTCCGTGACACTTTTTTGACTATACGGCACATCGGCCTTTCGGGCTTGCAAGGATACCAAAGCATTCTTCAGCTCCAGCTCATTGTGTATTATCCAGCAGGCACCCAATTCTTCAAAAAAGGTTGTATTGTCATGTAGGTATTTAAGGTAAAGAACAGGCTTGCCGCGCATGAGTGCCTCGGTTATGACGCTGGAACCGACAACCAGAAGAACATCGGCCCACCCACACAAATCCGCTGTAAGCACATGGGATACATCAGGCAGCGGGTAATTACCGAATTGGTGTATCGTGTTCGTCCGGGTATGGGGTTTGATCATGGCTTGAATTCCATCAAGTTCAGCGATCAGTTGACAGGAGACAAACATCCGCTCAAGATCAAGCCGGCATTGCGGTTTGGAAGGCATTAGAACGACTCTTAATTTTTCTGAACTCCCGCTGAACTTCGCTGCTGTCTTTGGAACAATTTCATTGTTTTTCTCCAGCCAGGAGCGGCAGTATCGGGCGCTTCCGAGCACGGCGATTTTGTTCTCAGCAACGCCGGCTTTGACTAAAATATCTTTGCGTAATTTATCGGATGCGATAATGTAGTCGAAACGGTTAAATTTGGCAAACCTTCTTGTCTCCGTCGATTTTGGTTTTGTAATTTCATTGGTATACAACTGAACACCATGTGGCAGGGCCAGGACGGGTATGGACATCTGCCTGGCGGCCTTTAAAAAAGCATCGACACTGTATGCTTTTGGCATGATGTAATCAAAGCAGACGGTTTGAGCATTGGTGCGCTCTAAAACCGAACGTGCCCACCGGCGGCCATAGTAAATCATGCGGGCAATTTTATAAAATCCGGTTCCTGCAAAACCGACCAGTCGGCCCAGTTGCGTTGGCAGTGTCCTTGCTGGACCATGATGATCGTGTACCAGTTTCCGCTGGGCCTTGTAGCTCGCGCGAATGAGCGTATAAAGGCATTGATGGAACGGGTCCCGTTTTTCATAAAATGCATCGTACAGATAATCGACGATCACACCCTGATCTTTTAAAAACCGGAGACGATAATCCTGTTGGATATCATATTGCAGGTTCATGCAGAAAACAGCAACCTGGTAGTTGTCTTTTTGCAGTTTCCAGACCACGGGCGTTATGTGGTCTATGTCATTAAAATGCCTTACAAAAAATAAATACACATTCGTAACCCTCACAAAACCCTTGCAATAGACTAACCATGGCAACGCGATGGGGTGTTCACGGAATTGACGTAACCGACCGCAGGACCTGCGAATATGTGTCACCTGTCATGGTCTCGATGGTGTCCAGTTCTTCCCGGCTTAAGGTTTTGTATCTTTCAAGCGCACTGATCATGATGCCGGGTTTTTCAAGCTTGAAACTCGTATTCGGTTTTATGGGTATTTTATTGAATGTCGGCGTCAATAATATGTCATCAAATCGGATGTTTAGAAAATCAGATAGGTAGCGCATCACCGGCTCGGTGCGTTGTACCAGATCATCGAAGGTGATAATACAAACGCGATCGCCATAGTCTTTTTTGTTGCGAACCATACTGCGCGTACTTTCATTCCATTGGTCCAGTGCTTTTGTGATGTCGCCATACTTATCCAACTGGTGACGCTTGGCAGAAGGAAACCAGTTTTTAGAGTTGCGCACCACAGAGATCAATCGACCATCAGGGTATATCTTGAAAAATGACGCCATGTTCGTTTCCATAATTGCAAGCCTGGGAGTGAAAGCAGTAATGAATTTCTTGTCTCCAAGACGATTCTGACTGTTTACCCAGGCGCCGAAATAGGAAGTCATGTACGCGTCAAACACGTCTCTTTGGTTTATTTTATCTATGGATTCTAAATATTCTAGGAAAAGCTTTTTCTGCAAGTAAGGCAGAAAGATAAAAAGGAAGGTATCCTTGTACTTTGCCATTTTTTTATATCCGTAGCGAAAATGCCGTACCACGATATCTTCGAAGAGAATTTCAAACCATCGATCCGGGCGGTTGTCAAGATCAATGGGGGGCCAGATATGTTTTTTAGGATACCCGAACTTCAATTCATGCGGATGGGCATGTAATTGAGGATGGCCATCGAAAAGCTGGCTCAACATGGATCCCCCGGAACGCTGGATTTGCGAAATCAACGCAAGCGGGGCGGATACCGGCTGTATATGTTCCAACCAGGATTCATATGCGTTGGCCAGAAGTGTCCGACTCTCATCAAGTGCCTTGCCGGTCAACCTGGAATTCAATCCAAGTTTAAGCTGAGGTGTCAAACCCATGGTGTTATCCTTGTTACGATTTCAACGTATTTTGATATGTTTTTACCTTATGTGTCACGCGCTGATCCGGAAGAGACTGTGGCAGATTTGTTCAACATTGAGCCGGCCATCATCACCGAGTACCTGCTGGAAACGTGCAACCCGGTTACGTACCTCGGCAAGAGAAACTTCGGGATACTTTTTTTGCTGGTGCTCCAGCGATCGGGTGGAATCGGTCTTGCGCAGCTTGATCCATCGCCGTACCCGGCGCTTGATTGCCTTGAACCACCCCTGCAGGCGATCGCCTACGGGCGGCCCCGGTAAATTGGATAGGTCGGCCGCCGCTCTTTCAAGAACATCGACAATTTTCTCACAGGCCAGGGGTCCTTTTTGTGCGGCCAGATAGTGATCAATAAGTGCCTGCCGCTCACCTCCATTTCCAACGCCAAGCTCACCGGAGAGAATATTTTTAAGGGTTTGCCGCAATTCTTCGAAATTGAAGCACTCGTGACTGAGCATATTCGGCAGGCGGTAGAAACCATAGTCATAATCGTCATTTGTGGTGGCCCGATAACTGACGGTCGGTACCCCCATGGCAAAGGCCTCGACGCTGGTGGTGCAGCCGTTGTGAATCAGCACTTTGCAGGCCATCAGCCAGAGGACAACGTTGCCCTCGTTTATTACGTGCACCCGCTCACAGCCCGAAGTGATTTGTTGATAGATCTCGGGATTTTCTACCTGGTGGGGACGGACGACAATGGTGGTGTTGGGGAAAGCCTTTTCAAGGGCCGGGATCATTTCTTGAAAATGTTCGAAAGTCGCCTGTTTAAGATCGCGCAATCCTTCGGCATACTCGCGGGGCATACCCCGGGCGGCCCGCCCGAATTTCGGTTTTTCCCCTGGATTGTCAATCGGCAGGAATAGATTGCGGATGGGAGAAAAGGCGTTGACGTGATTGAAATTGGTATTGATGAGAATGAACTCCCCGTATTTTTCACGGATCTTGCTGACTTCCTTTTCGTAATACGGCTGTATCTCAGGACGCAACAGATCATTGCGGGGGTTGCCGGTCATATGGATCGG
>JAOZSO010000158.1:0-7583 GCA_029939655.1 Desulfobacterales bacterium | reverse complement strand
AATTGGCTACCCCTAACACACGTTGAATCAGGATGCAAATATTGTGGCTTCTTATTGTATTGTTCAGCATTGTGGGGTTTGCCTCAGGTGCCATTGTTATTGGTATGGCTTTTGTAAAGGAATCCGTACCGTTGGCTTTGGCAGGAACCGTTTCAGGAATCAGCAATATGGGCATGGAAATGGGGTCGATGATTTTACAACCCGCAATAGGCTTGGTCCTTGATCTTAAATGGGATGGATTATTAGAAAATGGAACCCGGGTATATGACCTCAACGCATTTCATATGGCCTTTGGTGCAATAATTGGCTTATCCATTCTCGGAACGATTCTTATTACCTTTGCCAAGGAGACCTTCTGCCAGCAATTGCATGAATGAAACACTTGATTAAAACGGTCCGATCCCTGAAACAATCTACGCTTCTCCAAATCTTACCCCTTCCAAGCATGAAATTATAATCTCTAAATTCTGGTCAACAGGCTAAAGGTTAAACCCCTCAACGCAACACATTGATGGGTATTGAAGGTAGGTTTGATTTCATTTCTAACAACCCGTTTGTCTTTAGTAAACATAATTCTATTGCACGTCGTTTTCCCGAAACCGACAGATTCAATTGTTACGGGATGGTTTTTTTATAATCGTCTATACGCAAATTAATACCGCAATAAATGAGTAATTGAGCAGGATTGATTTTAAATGACGCCTTGACATCATAGACCCAATAAAATCGTGAAATAAGCGCATGAAAAATGAGGAGGGCTGTCATGATAAAAAAATCTATTTTCTTTTCTTTGGTATTCTTTCTGCTTTTAACCATCATTACTCCGATAACACATACAGCTGAACAAACCGTTTTTGGACCCCAGAACTTTGAAATTGGTCGTTGGCATTTACATCTCTCTCGGCATTCGTTTTCAGTATCCACTCCAGGTGAAGGCAATATAACCATTACAAAAAATACGCCTGAAATGACGATCACTGCTGGATTTCTCTTTTTAAATCGCAAATTGATTCCATTAACTCAGTTTTTAACCGGCGATGACAGTGTTTTATATAAAGATGTTACTTTGAAATCTTCAAACGATATAACCGTTTTTCTTGGAGGTTCTCCCGGGGCCTCAATCAATATTGAGATTAAAAATGTCGACAGTTCGACACCACCGCCCACAGTTTCATTTTCAGTTGATCCGGATTCAATTCTTCAGGGTGAATCCTCCCTACTCTCATGGGCAACATCACTTGCGGATACAGTAACAATTGACCCGGGTATTGGAATGGTGACCGATAATGGATCGATAACTGTTTCACCCACCGAAACGACCACCTATGCGCTTACCGCCACAGGTCCCGGCGGGAGCATCTCTGAACAGGCGACAGTGGAAGTGGTTACAATACCTCAGATAGGCCTGGTAGTCTCCGATACTGAAATAGATTATGGTGAGTCTTTAATTCTGAGCTGGTCTGCGGATGGATATGACACTGTATTCATTAAAGACGGCCCTGTTGTTAGTGAAGAATTACCTAACGGAAACCGGGTTGTCACACCGGATTATACGACCACTTATTCTTTGTCGGCAACAAATGCGGATGGACCGATCTTTCTTAGGGCAGCCGTCAAGGTGATTGGACACCCCCCCGAGCCCCAACCCGAGGGATCGTTCGGAACACAGTATGAGGATCTTATCCCGGAAGATGCCAGCCTGGCGTCCTATAGTAGCGATAGGTTTATTGTTGTAACCGGGCTTGTCACCGATATTGCCGGCACGCCCTTAGAAGGTGTAAAAACGGAGATTCTCAATCATCCAGAGTATGGTACAGCCGCAACAGATGAAACCGGACGATTTTCCATTCCTGCCGAAGGTGGTAATGTACTGACGATTGTCTATCAAAAAGAGAATTATCTTTCGAGTCAAAGGAAGGTGAATACGGGTCATAACGACATTGTCGTTACTGAAACCATTGCCCTGATTGAACCTGATCCGGCGGCTACGACTTTTACGTTTGATAATAACCCATCAACGGTTATTACCCATAAAGGCACCCGGGTGACCGATGCTTTTGGAGGCAGGTCCTGTTCCACAGTCTTCAAAGGCGACAACAAAGCCTATGAAGTAGATACAAACGGAAATGTTTTAAGAGAGCTTACCACCATTACCACGCGCTCCACCGAGTATACCACACCTGAATCAATGCCTGCAAAACTACCTCCTACGTCAGCTTATACATATTGTGTAGAGCTTTCTGTAGATGGTGCAAAAAATGTGCGCTTTTCAAATCCCATTGCGATTTGGGTGGATAACTTCTTAGGGTTTGATGTCGGTGTGGTTATTCCGGCTGGGTTTTATAACCGGGATCGAGCATTATGGGAACCATCCGATAATGGCGTTGTGGTCAAACTCCTGGATACCAATACAGATACGATTGTAGATGCTTTGGATGCGGATGGTGACGATCAGCCGGATGACCTTAATAACAATGGGTCATTCTCAGATGAGGTCCTGGGGCTTGAAGATTCGCAGCAATATATACCGGAAACAACGTATTGGCGTATAGAAACAACACATTTTACACCTGGCGACTGGAATCTTCCATCCGGAACCCCCCAAGCGGCAACACGGCCAAATTCAATTTTTGGACCGGAATCAGATCAGAGTCCGGCCGGTAATGAAGGTTGCTATGGCAACTACACGGCTTCCTTCGTAGAAGAGCGCGGACGTATTGTTCACGAGGACATGCCCATCCCTGGAACGGATATAACCCTGCATTATGCCAGCAGCCGGGCTGAAGGCTATAACACCGTGATAACGGTTCCTGCAAGCGGTGAAACGGTTCCGGACGTCCTTAAAAAAATTGAAGTTACTGTCACGATTGCCGGTACAATTCAAAAACAGGAACTGTCGCCGGATCCTGATCAGGTGGCGGAGTTCTTTTGGGATGGCTTGGACTATCTGGGCAGACCCCTTCAAACGCCGATTCCAGCTCATGTGAATATAGGATTTGTTTATGATTTAATATACTATACGCCAGGTGATTTTGACCAGGCATTCGCGCAGCCAGGGGTCGAAACTACAGAAATCCCTGCCCGTCAGGAAATTATATTAACCAAAAGTAATGACCTCATGATTCACCCGTCCCGAAGTAAAGGCACAAAAAATTTTGCCAAAGGATGGACTATCTCGAATCACCATCATATGAATCTGCAGGATGTCTCCGTTTTACACAGAGGAGATGGCACGGCAGCGTTCAACAATGTTCGTACGATTGAAAGATTTGCCGGCAGTGGTAGTCTTTCTCCATTAGGTTTTCCAAATAAAGTGGCGGTCGACACCGAGGGGAATGTTTATGTCGCACTAGATTTCTACGGCGTGATTTATAAAATAGATCCAAACGGCATCATGAATAGCCTTACCGGTTTCTACCAGGGATGGGGTTTTAGTGGTGATGGCGGGCCGGCAGTCGAAGCACGAATTGAAGGCTGTGGCGGAATTGCGGTCGATAGTAACGGGAATATTTATTTTTCAGATTATGGCAATTCCTGTATTCGAAAAATCGATGCCAATGGCATCATCAATACAATCGCAGGCATACCCGGATCATCCGGCTACAGTGGTGATAACGGACCGGCAGACCAGGCACAATTTTATGGCCCCAAAGGTGTTGCCGTTGATGATATCGGAAACCTGTACATTGCAGATAGCTACAATAACTGTATCCGAAAGATTGATGCCAACGGTATTATTACAACGATTGCCGGCGGTAATGGAGCAGGTTATAGCGGCGACGGTGGATTGGCCATTTACGCACAGATTTACCAGCCGGAAGGTGTCGCTGTTGATCAAGCCGGCAATATCTATACTACCGACGCCACTGCATATGGCCCCCATGTCATCAGGCAAGTTGACACAAGCGGCATTATCACCACCTTTGCCGGGACAAGCAGTCGAGGATTCAGCGGTGATGGCGGTATCGCTACCGAAGCTCAGCTTTTTTATCCCCGGGACGTAGCTGTAGACAATGTCGGGAATGTATACATTGCAGATGATAGCAATTCTAGAATCAGAATGGTGAATACCAGCGGAATCATCACAACTGTCGCCGGATCAGGGACATATGCCTGGGATGGAAACACAGGTCCCGCCACCTTAGCCAAGTTTAAACACCCGCTGGGTATTGCAGTCGATGATGACGGAAATATTTTCATTGCCGACAATACCAATCATCTGGTCAAAAAGGTCTCTTTTCCCTCTTCATTCACCGATACAATTATGGCCGGTGGAAATATTTTTTCTGAAGAAAACCTTCAAGGCCATGCCATTTCCATAACAGGTTTTCATACAAAAACCGTTGATTTACACACAGGCATTACTCTCCGTTCCTTTGAATATGATGATAACAGGCGTCTAATTTCAATCGTTGACCGGTTTGACAATGAAACAGATATTTCAAGAGACGAGAATGGTATCCCCACATCCATTACGTCTCCTGATGGAATTACAACAACTTTGAGCATCGACGAAGACAATCACCTGAATCGAATTACCTATGCGGATGGAACTTATTTTGATTTCGAGTATGACCCGGAAGGATTGATGACGAACAAAATCGAGCCGGAGGGGAACTGGTTTGAGCATCAGTTCGACGCCAACGGAAGGCTTGTCCTTGTAACCGACGAAGAAGGGGGCAATTGGCGTTACAGCAAGGATAGATATGCCAACGGCGATAGTCTTATCCAGGTCATCACAGCTGAAGGAAATAGCACATCGTATCAAGATACTACAGACTCAACCGGTGCCTATGCGTCCACCATTACAGGGCCTGCCGGCGCTGAAACCTTGTACAACCGCTCGGACGACGGCCTGCATGTAACCAAATCTTTGTCATGTGGTATGGCGCTTTCTTTCCAAAATAATATCGATCCCGAGTACAGGTATGCGTTCGTCCGGGAAATGATAGAAGCAACACCATCAGGCCTGGAAAAAACCACAGTCAGAGATAAGATGTATGCTCCGGATTATAGTACCGGTGGTATTGGTTCAATTACAGAAACGATCGCTGTGAACGGTAAAACAACGACCATCGAAGATGATTTGGAGTCTCAAAAAACCGTTACTTCCTCAGAGGGAAGGACCACGGCAATAGGTTATTACCCTGACACGTTACTAACCAGCAGCATCTCTATTCCAGGTCTCTATGATACGACCTACGATTATGATGACAGGGGCAGACCGATTTCAAGCATTACAGGAATTAGGGAAACCGCTTATGTTTATAATACCCAAGGCTTCCTTGAATCCATTACCGATGCAGAAAATCATACCACAAGCTATACGTACGATGAAGTCGGACGTGTCACGCGTATTGACAGGCCGGACAGTTCATCGGTCTGGTTTTCATACGACGGCAACGGCAATATGACGGTACTTACCAATCCAAACACCGTAGAGCATGGATTTGGATACAACAAAGTCAATCTGAATGATTTCTACCAGACACCCATAAGCGGCAGCTACAGTTTTGATTATGACGGAGACAGGCAGTTGACCCAAATCAACTTTCCTTCAGGAGACCAGATCACCAATATCTATGACACCACAAGGCTCATGCAGGTTCTAACCCCTGAAGGTAATATCGATTACACCTATATTTGCGGCGACAAGGTGGAATCGATGGCCAACGGGACAGACAGCATCACCTATGGTTACGATGGAAAGCTATTAACCGCCGAAATTTTGAACGGCACGTTGTATCAATCACTTTTTTACGAGTATAATGATGATTTCAATGTAACAGCCTTTACATATGCAGGAGAGACAACCGGTTATGCATATGACGATGACGAGCTTTTGACAGGCGCAGGAATATTCATCATCACCCGGAATGTGGACAATGGCCTGCCTGAAACAGTGAGCAGCTCCTCCCTGAATCTTGATCGCGCCTTCAATGGATATGCTGAAGTAGAGGCAGAGAACTCGACAGTAAGTGGTATAGCTGTCAATTCATGGAACCTCACCAGGGATAACAATGGTAGAATCATCCAGAAAACGGAAATAGTTGCCGGTGTTACATCTAATTATATTTACACATATGACACTCTGGGAAGACTCCTGACGGTAACCAAAGACAACTCGCTGGTGGAAGCCTATCAGTACAATGCGAATGGCACCCGCATCTATGAGATGAACACCCTGAAAGGTATCTCCGGCAGAAACTTATCATATTCAGATGAAGACCACCTCCTGACCGCCGGTAATGTTTCCTATCAATACGACTTGGATGGATTTCTCATCAATAAAACCGATGGCACAGATGTAACGCAATATGACTATTCCTCCCGTGGTGAGCTGTTGAATGTGATCCTGCCTGACAGCACACTTATTGAATATATCCATGACCCCTCCGGAAGGAGAATCGCCAAAAAGATAAATGGTGCCATCACCGAGAAATACCTGTGGCAAGGACTGACCAGGCTTCTGGCAGTATATGACAGTGGAGATAACCTTATTATGAGATTCGAGTATGCAGACGGAAGAATGCCTGCTGCAATGACCAAAGCCGGTGTCAGCTATTATCTTGTATATGATCAGGTCGGTTCATTAAGGATGGTTGTAGATGGTTCCGGAAATGTGGTAAAAGTGATTGACTACGATTCCTTTGGAAACATCATAAGTGATTCAGATCCAGCATTTGAAGTTCCCTTCGGATTTGCAGGTGGGCTGCATGACAGAGATACAAACCTCGTGAGATTCGGCTATCGGGATTATGACCCGGACATAGGCAGATGGACTGCCAAAGACCCGATCTTTTTTAACGGTGGCGACACTGACCTTTATGGATATTGTTTGAATGACCCAATCAATGCAGTTGATCCATTGGGTTTTGCGCAATGGTGGGTAGGCCTGACCGGTGACTTTTTAAAAGGTGCCGGTGGAGTGGCAGTCCTTGCAGGCATTGCCTCTGGAAATGTTGCGGTTATCGCCGGCGGAACCATAACTATTGGCATCGGTTTTGTATTAAAGTTTTGGAGTGACTATGAGAATGCTATGGATAGCATTAATAACGCAAAAGATATTTCAACGAGGCTCAAAGAAGAAATGAAAGAGTCTGAGGAGGTAATAAAAGCGTGCAAATAAATTATTTTATGGGGAACATAAAGAAAAATATTTACTATAAAAGATTAGCTCTACTTAAGCTAAAATATCTATTTCTGTTTTTAGGCTTATTTATGGTGATTTTCATGTTTCAAATAAGCTTAATGTATATAAAAATTATTCCTGGCATACTCGCCCCAGTAAAAGAAATAGTTACCCCTGCAACGATCAATTGGCTAGAGTCAGGTTTCAATCGGTTTATTGTGGAAATTTATTTTTGGGGATTTTTATTTTTTTCTGTTACTATCATGTTGGCGTATACCCTATGGAATATAAATAAATTTCTTCAAGTTCTTGATAAAGAATTGCTGAATAATGATCATAGCTCTGACAAAAAGTAATCAACTTTGCTTCATCCCCAGCTTAATTATAGAAAATTTGATAGCTTTTCAGTGTAAAATATCGGAAAAATATCAAGGACAAATACAGGACGATG
>JAOZSO010000157.1:0-7586 GCA_029939655.1 Desulfobacterales bacterium | reverse complement strand
TAATTTCAGCATGGGCTTGACAACCTCACTTCTCGGAACCCCCGGCTATACCCTGATCAAAAAACAGCATGATGCTTATGTTGCGGCGCTGTCGAAACTGGGCCTTGAGGTGAAGGTCCTGGATCCGCAGCCCGATTATCCGGACGCTTATTTTGTGGAAGATACGGCCGTGGTGACACCGGAAATTGCCGTGATTACCATCCCGGGAGCCATATCCAGACAGGGAGAGCAAACGAGTATCGAACCGGCCTTGTCGCAGTTTCGAAAGATTGAGAAGATCCAGGCGCCCGGTACTGTGGACGGTGGTGACGTCCTGATGGCGGGGAACCGGTTCTTTATCGGTATTTCAGACCGTACCAATTCCGAGGGTGCCCGACAGCTGGGTGCCATCCTTGAACCATACGGCTATGCCTGGGATACCATATCCGTGGGAGAGGGGCTGCATCTGAAATCGAGTGTCAATTATGTGGGCAAGAATACACTGCTTTTAACAGCGCCGTTCCAAAATCTGAGCTGCTTCGACAGCTATGACAAGATCATCCTGGATAAAACAGAGACATACGCTGCCAACACGTTGTGGATCAACGATTCCCTGATCATGCCCGGGGGGTTTCCGTCAGCTAAAGAAAAACTGTCTACGATGGGTATGCCTCTCGTCGAACTGGATGTGAGCGAAGTAGCCAAAATGGACGGTGGACTGACCTGCCTTTCCCTTCGTTTTTAACTTGGATAATTTACAAAGCGAACCCGAACTATCACCATTTGAACCACAACAGATAGCGAATTTCAGCAATGCATTAACGAATATTTGTTTGTGCAGGTAGGTTCGATTTTGCCCGGCTCAAAGGCATCAAGCCGGCAGTTATGCCGAGTATACCGAATAAAATTCCCAGTGTAACGGGGAGCCCTTCAGGGCCTATCAGGTTCATGGCGCTTCCTACAACCGAAGGCCCGATGATGCCGCCGATTCCCCACATCAAGCCAAATGCAGAATTTCCGGCCAGCAGCAGTGTACCGGTGAATCGATCTCCGAGTTCAACCATGGCAACGGTGTAGGTTCCAAATGCAACTGCCCCCCAGACAAACAACATCGGCCATATTAGCATGGATCCATCAATCAACCAGACAAGTAATATGCTACCGGCTACTGTTCCGAATGCAAGATAGCAGATCAGGTTCTTTCGAGAGATGCGATCAGCCAACCACCCGATGGGTATCTGAAGGAGGACATTGCCGACAATGAGCACCATAAGCATCAAGGATGCGGTCGATTCGGAAAGGCCGTGCCGCAGGCTGTAAATCGGCAGCAGCAACGGTGGTGTAAAGACCGATGATCCGGCCCCGTATCTTCGGAGGCGCCAATTGATTAATCCAGGTTTCGCTCGTAACAAAAATGACTGTGTTGGCAATACCAAGTAAAAACCGCAACAAAAACCAAATTGTGACATCTCTGAAAACAGCCATCAGCATTAGCAAGACGGCTGCCAGGCATAAGCTGAAAACACACACGAACCAGGCTCCGAAACGCCTTGCTATCGGCGGTATGAACGGAGATGAAGCAATGATGCCCAGCGGTGTCATAGCCGCGTTTAGACCAATCATGCCGGGACTTAACCCCATGCCATCCAGAATCAGCGCCAACAGCGGATAGCTGAGTCCTAATGTCAGACAAAAAACACCGATAGCGGCAATGGATGCAATAATTCCCGGATTCATATTTCTCCCCAAAAGACCACGTTGCTGGAGGATTATAGTCGAATTTAGCAAGGTATCAATATTTTCTTCAAATTCTCTGAAAAATGCTGTTATTCGGTTTCGATACTACGGAGTTCAATTTCAACCTTTGAATGAATGGGCGTCACACTTGACTTTTTTATTTTTATAAAAAACGAATCCGGTCACGTTGCTTCACTCACGCTAATTAGCCGTAACTGCAGTATGTTTCATAAACAATAGCGATTGACAATCCGTCTCGGCTTTGATAACCGATTCAGTGTAAACCATAGCCGTTGGGCTTCCATCTCTTGCGGTTTCTCTTGGTGCTTAACACAATCAGAAATTTCCTGTATATCCGCTATCAAGGAGCGGGTTCTCATCAATATCATTTTAAAGTAAAAGGGGTGTGACATGAGATTAAAAGCGTTGGTATTATTTTTTTTGTTTGTTCCATCTGTCGTATTTGCGGCTTCTTCCGGACTTATTGAAGCAGCAAAAAAAGAGGGGAACATTACCGTGTATTCCATAACGAGCCGCATCGCAAATGCCGCCAAAGATTTTGAGGCCAAATACGGCATCAAGGTTAGCGCCCACAACCTGAAAGACTTTGAGCTTATTGATAAGGTCACCCAGGAAGGGAAAAACAATGTATATGGTGCGGACTTACTTATCGCTCAGGATTCGGGACGCGTATTTGGAGAGATCATAAAGCCTGGATATGCCTACAGTTATGTCCCGGAAGACATGAAAAATATTATTCCGAAAAAGTATCAAAATCCGTTGTTCTTTAGCTTCATCACAAAAGCGTTTATTTACAACTCAGAGACATATGTGTATCCGAAGGTCAACAACGTCTGGGAACTGACAGAGAAAAAGTGGGAAAATAAATTCTGGTTCAAAGACCCCCTTAAAGAAGGCGTCAATGCCAATTTTCTTACAATGGTCACTTCCCCGGAAGTATCCAAAAAACTGGAAGCAGCTTATGAACGATATTTTAACAAGAAGATTGTGCTGACAACTCCCAATGCAGGTTATGAGTGGATTAAAGGAATCATCAATAATAAATTGGTCATGTTCACCAGTGATACAAAAATGGCTAGTGCGCTTGGCGTTAAAGGCAAAAACATCGATGCAGTTGCACTGGGTACTTATTCAAAGCTTAGATACAGAGAAAAGAAAAATCTGGCACTCATGCCCATTATGGGAATGGAACCGTTCGCCGGATTTTTCTACCCAAGCTTTCTGCTGATTCGAAAGAACGCAGAAAATCCCAATGCCGCCAAGCTCTTTGTTGAATATCTTTTAACAAAGGAAGGATTTAAACCTTGGTCAGGATCTCTGGGGACCTACTCTTCCAATCCCAACATTAAACCCTACCCAGGAGATAATACATTGGAGGTGTGGTCTCAACTTCTGGTTCTTGAGTCCCCTGAGTTTATTTATCAAAACAGGGCGGATGTGGAAGAATTCTGGAATAGCCTGATATATTGATTCCAATCGGGAAAGCCGGAGAACATCAGGTCCTTGCCTGCCACGCCACAGGCGTGGTTGTCAAGGGTCCGCGGTAAACTACTACAGCTTGACTTCGGCTGAGCTCGGTCGATGCCCACCCTTGACGCCTTGGCTCTGAAGCCCTCCGGCTTTTGCAACGTTGGGGATAACTCTGTGATGTCGTATCGGAAAGATTGAGACAATGCCTCTTGTGCATCGTGCCAAAAGTTTTCTCCAAAAACCTGAAAATGTAATTTTACTCAGTCTTATCATTATCCTCCTGTATCTTATCTTCCTGCCACTTTTTTCGATTGTCGATGACACGTTCAGGGTCCATTCATCCGAACTTATGCGAATAAAAGGCTCTGAAGCCGGAGATTTTACAAGCTATCACTGGAAAAGCATTTTTATCGGTAAATACAGCAAGAATATTTTCTACAAACCACTTATCAATACAGTCTTAATGGCAATGGTAACCTGCTTGTTCGCCATTTCTTTGGGAGGCGTTTTTGCCTGGCTGGTTACGCGTACCGACATTCGATTTAAAAAACTCATTTCCAGTTTGTTTATTCTTCCTTATATCATGCCTTCATGGACACTGGCCATGGCATGGCTCAATTTTTTTAAAAACCAACACGTTGGCGCGCCCGGATTGTTTACGGCTTTTACGGGTATTCAGACACCGGACTGGTTTGCCTATGGTTTTTTCCCCATAACCGTGGTCCTGGGGCTTCATTATGCGCCATTTGCATATATTCTAATTGGCGGCATTCTAAAAAATATGGACGCGAATATGGAGGAAGCGGCCCAAATACTGAAAGCTGGAAGATGGCGTATTATTCGAAAAATAACGATTCCTATCGTACTCCCTGCGATGCTTTCCACGTTCCTTCTCGTGTTTTCAAGCGCAATGAGTGCCTTTGCTGTGCCGGCTTTTCTGGGCACGCCTGTCCGCTTCCAGGTTCTGACCACGCAGCTTTTCAGAACTCTGAACGGGATGAGCCCCGGTTATGGATTCCTGATCGCGTTGGTTATGATCGTTATCGGCGCGGTGATCCTTACCGTCAATCAGATGCTGGTTGGGAAACGAAAATCTTTTGCAACTGTAACCGGTAAAAGCTCGAATATTTCTCTGGTGAACCTGAAAAAAAATAGAACGCCGCTTTCAATTTTTATTCTGGTGTTGCTGTTATTGATCACCGTCGTTCCACTGATCACATTTGCCGTTGAATCCTTTATGATATCTTCAGGAAGTCTGGCGATCGATAATTTTACTACGTTGTTCTGGACCGGGGAAGGCCAGCCGGATGTGTTGAGTGGAGAACCGGGGATCCTGAGAAACAAGTATATTTATATCGGATTATGGAATAGCTTCAGGTTGTCGGTCATCGTATCGTTGCTGGCTGGAACGGTTGGATTACTCGTTGGTTATGCGGTGGTTAAAAAGCGGGGTACCTTCGGAGCGAATACACTCGATCGGCTCTCGTTTTTTCCCTATCTTATTCCCAGCATGGCCTTTGGGGCCATTTATCTTTCCATGTTTGCCGTGAGAAGAGGCTTTATTCCCTCATTGTACGGCACCTTCGCCATCCTGGTTCTCATCGGTACCGTTAAATACTTACCGTTTGCGTCCAGGGCGGGTATCAATGCCATTTTCCAGTTGGGCCGGGAAATTGAAGAAGCTGCTATGATATTTGGTGTTAGCTGGTGGAAAAGAATGGTGAAAATAATTATACCTATCCAGAAAGCAAGTGTGCTATCTGGATTTTTGCTCCCATTTATTTCAAGTATGCGGGAATTGTCTTTATTTATCCTGCTGGTTACACCGGGCACTAGGATTTTGACCACCATGCTATTTCAATATAATGAGAAAGGATGGGATCAATATGCGAATGCTATTATACTGTTTATTGTGCTCGTCGTAATCTCGATAAATTTAATCGCCAATAAGATTGCGGGAGCATCCATAGATAAAGGGATAGGAGGCTGATGGATGCCGGAGATTATTATTAAAAATGCAACAAAAAGATTCGGTAGCTTTTTGGCCGTAGACAAACTCGACATAACCATTCAAGATAAAGGTTTTGTAACATTGCTGGGTCCATCCGGCTGTGGGAAAACGACGACGCTCAGGATGATTTCCGGTCTTGAAAATCCTACAGAGGGAGAAATCTATATCGACGATGTGTTGGTATTTTCTTCTGAGCAAGGGATTGCTTTGTCGCCGGCAAAAAGAGATGTGGGATTCCTGTTTCAGAACTATGCTTTATGGCCCCATATGACGGTCAGTCAAAACATCGCTTTTGGACTTGAAAATTTAAAATGGAACAAAGCGGACATCAACCACCGGGTTCATGAATTGACGGAACTGCTAAAGATTGATGAATTTCTGATCCGTTATCCAGCAGAATTGTCAGGCGGGCAGCAGCAGCGTGTTGCCATTGCCAGGACATTGGCGCCCCGGCCTAAAGTGTTGTTTATGGATGAACCGCTTTCCAACCTGGATGCAAAACTCAGAATAGAAATGCGGGCGGAATTGAAACGACTCCATCGCGAAACAAATTCTACCTTTGTTTATGTAACCCATGATCAGCTGGAGGCCATGACCCTTTCCAGTCGAATTTGTTTGATGAAAGAAGGTCGGGTGCAACAATATGAAGAACCGCTGAAAGTGTATAATGAGCCGTCTAACTTGTTCAGCGCTGAATTTGTCGGAAATCCGACGATTAATTTTGTTGACGTCGAATGTCACCAAGTCGGACCGGAAAATATCCAGCTGGTATCTAAGGATCTTATCTTCTCTTTTACACCGGTTTCCCATCACCCGAGCCTTCAAAAAGGTCAAAAACTGATCCTGGGCTTGCGGCCCGAATGCATCAGTCTTTCAGAAGAAGGACTCGTCCGGGGAGCTATTTATTCGGCGTTGCCATCCGGCATGGAAACAACTGTCATATTGAAAATCAAAAACACCTTGCTCACATCGGTTGTCTTCGGCAGTCTGGACTTTCCGGTGGATACTGAGATCGGTCTCGAACTGGACCACGACAGTTACATTCTTTTTGACAAAAGCAGCGAAGAAAACATTGCCACGGGTTCGTTAGGTGTTTCAATGAGAGATGACATCTAGTCCGCCTCAATTTCATCGACAACACCTTCCAGTTCTTTCAGGTGGGATATCGTGTAGTCAGGAATCATAAGGCTGCGCACGTGCTCCGGGGAGTGTTCCTTTGAAAAAAAAGGATGTCTCGCTGCAAGACGTTGATAGGCCTTGAAAGCTTCATCGATGTCTTCATTCGTGTGGGCCCCTTGATTCAATTTTACTGTAATCATGCCGAGTCTCTTTGCGCCGAAAATGTCTTGCAGGTATCGATCACCCACCATTATCGCACGGGAAAAATCAAATCCGATATCTTTTTGTGCCTTAAGCCACAAGTTGGGGTAGGGTTTCCGCTTTCCGCTTTCATCCGAAGCATAAAAATAATGCTTGCGAAGGTTCATCTTGTTGTCATAGCGGGAAAAAAAATGGTTTAAACTCAGGCGGGTGATTTTGCCCGCCTGTTTGATGGGGGGACCGTTGCTGATAATCGTCAAAGGGTATTTTGAATACAAAAGGTTGAGAATCGGGTTTGCTTCCGGCGCGCTGGTCATCAGACTGATTTTGCAGTCCCAATATTTCTCAACACCTGCGGCAATGATAATGGGATCGTGTTCACTGTTGAAATGAAAGCAGAGTTGATTAAAATGATCCTTGGCATTGGAATCCAGGGAACGAATTGCCTTCAATGTGCTCAAAGATGTTTCTTGTTCAGCTCTCAAGCCGGCCTGGATCATGGCATTGACCGACACTTGAAGTGCTGTTTCAAGGAAATCGGCTGGAACATACAGGACGGAATCCAAATCAAAATGAATGCACGCAATCTTTTCTTTCATTTTTTTACGAACCCTCCTTCATCAAGATCCCGGTACATCTCTTCGGGAAAAATCGCTCAGTTCAGATTTTAATTACATGATTATCCTTTAACAGACTGCTTTTAAAATGGAAATGCATTTGTACGTAAACAAATAAAAAATTATAAAGAAAACCTTGACTATGGCTATATTAGGGACGTCTATGATTTTATGCTTTTCATCGAAGATTGAATGTGGTACTTATCAATCATGCCACGAAAAGCGCGAATAGATGCACCGGGTGCACTCCATCATGTGATCATCAGAGGAATCGAACGAAGGAAAATTTTCCGATCCGATTATGATCGAAAAAACTTTCTAAAACGACTCCAAGAATTAATTCCTGATACGCAAACCGATTGTTTTGCGTGGGCGTTGATCCCAAACCATGTACATTTATTATTAAGGACCGGTTTGATCCCGATTTCCGT
>JAOZSO010000156.1:0-7589 GCA_029939655.1 Desulfobacterales bacterium | reverse complement strand
TCAAATCCTTTGAAATCATTTCTAAATCCCATATTCTTAAAATTTGAAACGCTCACCTTAGGTAATAGTAAACAGGCTGGTTATCTTCATTCTATGGGTGGCCGGCCTGTTTTGTAAGAAACCCTATTCTTAAAATTTAAAACGCTCATCACAGGTTATTGAAAAAGAAAACTATGAACGCAACCGGGAAAAATCAACGGGCAATTAGACCTGCTTCATACAATATGTGGGTAGGCATATTCGTTGTGTTTATACTATTTGTGGCCGGGCTTTTTTTGTATGCGACACAGAAAATCGAATATGTTTGGCGCTGGAATCGCATGCCTATTTACTTTGCCTACCAAGACATAATTGAAATCAACTCCGAAATCGCAGGTGAAGTTGACACTATTGTCAGGAAAGCAGAGGAAACCACGGTTGCGGTTAAAGGCGAAACGGAAACCGTTTTATACACGGTCCCGACAGAAGGCTTAGCAGTTGTCGAAGGGGAGATCATATCTCTCGGAGATAATATAGGCGTATATGAAAAATGGAAACCCGGTTTGCTGTTGATCGGCCTATGGCTAACGCTGAAACTGAGCCTCATGGCTACAATTTTTGGTATTCTTATCGGTGTGGCAGGGGGACTTGCAAGAATTTCATCGAATCCGGCCTTAAAATGGACAGTCATCATCTATGTTGAAATTATACGCGGATCACCGTTGATGGTACAAATTCTCATCTGGTATTTTGTCCTTGGAACGG
The DNA here is from genome assembly GCA_029939655.1 of Desulfobacterales bacterium. Classification (GTDB taxonomy): domain Bacteria; phylum Desulfobacterota; class Desulfobacteria; order Desulfobacterales; family B30-G6; genus B30-G6. The sequence goes on along the minus strand of JAOZSO010000156.1, from coordinate 6,845 downwards.
TTATCAACGACATCCTTGCCACGTATGGCCTGGGACGGCTTTCCGCCTTCTGGTACGGCGTTGCCTCACTATCCTGTTTTGCCGGCGCCTACGTTACGGAAATTGTCAGAGCCGGCATACAATCTATTCATCGCGGTCAGACCGAAGCAGCAAGATCGCTGGGCATGACCTATGCCCAGTCTATGCGGTACATTATTCTACCTCAGGCGCTTCGACGCATTCTGCCGCCCCTTGCGGGACAATTTATCAGCCTCATCAAAGACTCGTCGCTTTTAGGTATTATCGCCATTCGCGAATTGACCAAAGCAGCAAGAGAGGCCGTATCGGCCAGTCTGCAGCCGTTTGAAATCTACCTGGTCGTGGCGGTACTTTATCTGGTTTTGACCTTTTCCCTTTCCATGTTCGTTCAACACCTTGAGAGGAGGAGTGCCATAAAGTGATTGATGTTCAAAACATTTACAAGACTTTCTTTGTACCGCATGAAGTCAAAGCGCTTGTCGATGTATCCTGTAAAATAAAGGCCGGCGAAGTCGTGGTTGTCTGCGGACCTTCCGGGTCGGGGAAAAGCACCCTGTTACGATGCATGAACCGGCTTGAAAGAGCGGAATCAGGCCATATCGTCATTGACGGCATCGATGTTCTCAGCCCGAAAACCAATATCAATAAAGTCCGTGCTGAAGTGGGAATGGTCTTCCAGTCCTTCAATCTTTTTCCCCATAAAAACGTTTACGAGAACGTTACTATAGCCCAGCTCGTGGTCAGAAAAAGATCCAAGCAGGACACCCGGGAAAAAACCAATTTCCTCCTCGATAAAGTCGGGATTTCCGACAAGGCAAAGGCCTACCCGGACAATCTTTCCGGGGGACAACAGCAGCGTGTCGCCATTGCCCGGGCATTGGCCATGGATCCGAAGGTGATGCTGTTTGATGAACCCACGTCAGCCCTGGACCCGGAAATGATCGGTGAGGTCCTCGATGTCATGAAAACACTGGCGCAAGAAGGCATGACCATGGTTGTGGTCACGCACGAGATGGGATTTGCCAAAGAAGTGGCAGACCGCGTTATATTTATGGATGCCGGTGCCGTTGTCGAGGTGGGTACCCCCGAGCATTTTTTCGAAAACCCAGAACACGACCGGACCAAGCTATTCTTGAGCCAGATTCTTTAACCTGCTTCGCATCACATGCACTTCGTGCGTTATTATGCCCTACGGGCGTCATTTACACTTCGTGTGACATTTGTCCTATCGGACGATATTTGCGCTTCGCGCGTAATTCATTGTAGCTCTTAGCTGAACCTAAAACTTAGCACTTAAAACCTAAAACTGATTGTTAAATCCACATCTTGTGTCTAAAATCCAAATTTGGCACTCTCCCTTGTGTTTTTTCTTTACATCACCCCCATTCCTTGTTATAAATTCTTATTCACAAATAACAATCGCTACACGATTGTTATTACCGTATCAGGAGAACACCTTTCATGAAGCTGAAAAAATTGGAAATACTGGGATTCAAGTCTTTTCCGGAAAAGGCGGCCATCGCGTTTCCCCAGGGTATTTCTGCTGTCGTCGGCCCCAATGGCTGCGGCAAAAGCAATATTGTTGACGCACTCCGCTGGGTGATGGGTGAACAGAGTGTCAAGCAGCTGCGTGGCAAGCACATGGAAGATGTTATATTTTCCGGCACCAAAGGCAAACCGCCCTTGAACATGGCCGAAGTCTCCCTGACTTTGCTCAACGACAACGGGTCAGCCCCCGAAGAACTCAAAGACTTCACCGAAATCAACGTAACGAGACGACTCTACCGATCAGGAGAGAGTGCCTACTTTATCAATCGACAGCCCTGCCGCTTGAAGGACATCCATAACGTCTTCATGGGAAGTGGTATGGGAGCCAAGACCTATGCCGTCATTCAGCAAGGCAACATCGGGATCATTACGGACGCCGGCCCTGATGAGCGGCGCCTGTATATAGAAGAGGCCGCCGGGGTCACGCGATACAAGAACCGAAAAAAAGAAGCCCTGCGCAAGGTTGCTTCAACACACCAGAATCTCTTAAGGGTGAGCGACATCATAACGGAAGTCAAACGGCAAATGGCGGGTCTGAAGCGACAGGCCCGAAAAGCCGAGCGGTATAAAAAATACTCGGACCGGCTCAAGATCCTCAACATTCACCTGGGGATCCATTACTATGATGAATATGCCGAAAAAATAGCCGGCACCAGCCGGCTGCTTCAAACACGAAAAGACGACGATCTCCAGCATACTTCCCAGTTAAAGACAATCGATGCGGCGGTCGAAGAAATTAAATTGAAACGCTGGGAAAAGAACCAGGAAATATCGGCCCAGAAGTCGCAATCATTCGAGGCCCAGCGTAAAATAGACCGGGTAGAAACGGACATCGGCCACCTGCGCAATGAGATCGAACGGTATGCGCATGAGGTGATCGGACTTGAAACAGCCAAAAACGGCCTGGAAGAAAAAAATACCAGCATCATCGAAGAGATCGATGTCGTCGAAAAAGAATATACGTCTCTATCTGCCGAAAAAAAAGTGGCCACATCCCAGATCGATGCAAAGCAGGTGGAATATCAGCACATACGCGACCGGCTCACACAACTGAATCAACAGATAGAGGTGAGCAAATCAGCCCTCATGGAGATGGTTGCCGAGGAAGCACGGTACAAAAATACCTACCAGAATGCCTCCAACAACAAAGAAAATCTGGCCCGGCGGCGGAACCGCATAGACCAGGATATCGAAACTGCCGAACAGCATGTCCAGGAAGCAAAACAATCTGTTCTGGTACATGAAAAAGATATTTCCCTTTTCCGTGAAAGCCTGACAGTAATAAAAAATAAGCTCACAACCATTGAAAGCCGGGTCAACACCAAAATAGAAGCCCTGAGCCGTCAGGTTAAACAGACGCAATCTACGGAAATGGAACGTAATCAGATCCGGTCACAGGTCTCGGCGCTGAAGAAATTGTCCGAAAGCTACGCCTGGTACCGCGACGGTGTTCAGGCAATTATGCGCATTCACCAGGACCTGCCGGAAAATAAGACGCCAGGTTCTGAAAACCCGGAACCACAGAAATCCGGGGTCGACACCGGGTTTTCTAAAGATATTATGGGATTGATGGCAGAAGTCATCGAACCGGATCCGACGTACGAAACAGCGGTGGAATCGGTTCTGGGAGATGCGTTGCAGTATATCATCGTCAAGGATCAGGACACAGGTATGCGGGCCATCGACTACCTCCAGGCCACAGGCGAGGGCCGGGGCGGTTTTATTCCCATACCGGGCATCAAACCCGTAGCGCCGAATATCCAGAACGGCACCGAGTCGTCCCGAAAACTACTGCAGCATGTGTCTGTGAAACCTGGTTTTGAAAATGTCGCCCATGCGCTCCTGGGACATGTCTTTGTTGCCGACAACCTGACCGCGGCCCGTACCCGTTTCAACCGAAATGGCCGCGTTCAGACGATTGTCACCAAAGACGGCAACATCATTTCTCACCAGGGTGTCTTTCTGGGCGGCAGCAAGGAAAAATTGTCCAACATTCTCACCAAAAGACAGGAACTGAAGGGGCTGACCCGCCAGGCGGCACAACTCGACAAGAAAGTTGAATCTGAAAGAAAGGCCCGGGAAGCTCTCGGAAAAGAGGTTCGAAAGCTGGAAGAGACCCTGCAGCAGCATATCGAAAAGAAAGAGAATGTCCTGGTTGAAGAAAGAGAGGCCGAAAAAAATCTTTACAAGGCCGCTGAGGAATTGAAACATTCCCGACGCCATCTGGAAATGCTGCTCCTCGAGCGGGAACAACTCATCGGAGAAGAAAACAATATCGATGTCGAGATAAGCAAATTTCAAAAGGCCATTACAGAAATAGAGAAAAACGTTCGCAATGCCCAAAATACCGTCACAGATACCAATCAAAAAATAAGCGGCGTCACGGAGACCCTCGAAAGCGCCAACCAGCAGATTATCGATCTGCGCCTCAAGCACACGTCACTCATCGCAAGCGTTGAAAACAACCATAATACCCTGAGACGTCTAAAGGATTTCTGGCAGGATGGTTTAAAAAGACTGGAGCAGCTCACCCGGGACATCACCATCAAAAAAGAAAAACGCATCGCATTGAAGGAAAACAACAAGCACTTAGATGACGAACTGTCCCAAATGTATACGCAGTTCAAACAACTCAAAGAGGTACTTCAACAGAACGAGGCAGATTACCTGACCATTGACGAAGAGTTACAGGAAAAAGACGGTATTGTTTCGAACATCCAGAAGGCCAGGGAAACCACGCTCCAGAATATTCGCCTGCTTGAACTGGAGCAGTCACAGCAGACCATCAAACAGGAGAATATCGCCAACCGCCTCCAGGAAAAATACTTTCAGACTATCGACCAGCTGAGGCTACAGGTTGAAAAAATGCCTGAGGGCACCCCCTTGCCGGTCAGAGACATGGAAGAAGAAAAAGAAAGCCTGGGATCCAGAATTGCCAGAATCGGGGACGTCAACCTGGGTGCCATCGATGAATACGATGAGCTGAAAACCCGCTACGATTTTCTCATCGAACAGCAGGAAGACCTTGACACGGCCATCCAGGATCTTCACAAGGTCATCAAAAAAATCAACCGGATTACCCAGGAGCGTTTCATCAACACGTTTAATGCCGTCAATGAAAAACTTGCCGAAGTCTTTCCACGTCTGTTCGAGGGCGGCACGGCCAAACTGATCCTGACAGACCCGGACAAGCCCCTGGAGACGGGTGTGGAATATATGATTCACCCGCCAGGCAAAAAACTGACGCGCATGAGTCTCCTCTCGGGTGGCGAGAAGGCCATGTCCGCCATCGCTTTTATCTTCTCCATTTTCCTTATAAAGCCGACGTCTTTCTGTCTCATGGATGAAATCGACGCCCCCCTGGACGATGCCAACGTTTTCCGCTTCAATGACCTGTTGAAGGTGATCGGCCGGAAATCGCAGATCATCATGATCACTCACAACAAACGATCCATGGAATTCGCAGACACCCTGTTTGGTATCACCATGGGCGAAAAAGGCGTGTCCAAGGTTGTCTCGGTGAACTTCGACAGGCAGGCGCAGGCCAACTAACTAATCAGGCAGACAGGCTGTAGGCTATTAGACTGTAGGTTATGCGTGTAAAACGCCTAACAGCCTACAGCCTGAAATCCTAAACAACCTGGAGTGAGTAAAATAATTTTTATGAACGTAAATCCATCAACCCACTCAGATAAAAAAGGTTTTTTCAGTCGTCTCAAGCAAGGACTCTCCAAGACACGCGAAATCCTCACCACAGACATCGACGAACTCTTTACGGGCAACCGAAAGATAGACGACGAGCTATTGGAAGAACTGGAAGAGATGCTGATCACCTCCGATATCGGCGTGTCCACCGCCATGGACATCATGGATACGATCTCCAAAGACGCTTCCGAAATCAAAAACGCCCATGACCTCAAACAGGTTCTCAAGGATATAATCGGCGGCATTATCGGTCAATCAACGCCCATCCAAGAGACTGCGCCGGCAAAACCCCACGTTGTCATGGTTGTGGGTGTCAACGGTGTGGGTAAAACCACCACCATCGGCAAACTAGCGGCAAGGCAGACCGCCCAGGGTAAGAAAGTGCTTATTGCAGCGGCCGACACTTTCCGTGCTGCTGCCATCGAGCAGCTCACGATCTGGGCCGAAAGGGCACACGCCGACATCGTCAAACATAAGGACAATGCTGACCCCTCGGCCGTCGTCTTCGACAGTATCGAAGCTGCGCTTTCACGCAATATGGATATTGTTTACATCGATACGGCAGGCAGGCTTCACACGAAAATAAACCTGATGGAAGAGATCAAGAAGATCAAACGAACCATTGCTAAAAAATTACCCCAAGCCCCCCACGAAATCCTCCTGGTGCTGGATGCCACCACCGGTCAAAATGCCATTTCCCAGACCACACTGTTCAACGAGGCCCTGGACATCACCGGCCTCGCCCTCACCAAGCTGGACGGCACTGCCAAAGGCGGTATTGCCGTGAGTATCTGCAGCACGTTGAATATCCCTCTGAAATATATCGGTGTGGGGGAACAGATCGACGACCTGCAGGATTTCGATCCCGAGGCGTTTGTGGAAGCGCTCTTCTAATGTCATATTGTGGAATCGTTTTTGCTATCCCAACGCATCGGCGTTGCGATATATATATTTTTCGGACTTTTAAAAAATAAGGACCATCATGTCATCAGTAAAACCATATTCCGTCGTCATCAGCGGCACCGGTCTGTATACACCTGAAAACGTCATCACCAACGAAGAATTGGTTACCTCTTATAACCGCTGGGCAAATCAGTATAACACTGAGCACTCGGTGGAAATCGAAAAGGGCGAACTCGAGGCAAAACCCCTGTCCTCAGTTGAATTCATTGTCAAAGCTTCAGGAATCCAGCAGCGTTTTTCCTACGTAAAGAAGGGGATTCTGGACATCGGGCGGATGCGTCCGCTCATACCGGAGCGCCCGGAGGAATCGCTTTCCACCCAAGCGGAGATATCACTCTACGCCGCCAAGGACGCTATCAAAGCCGCCGGTAAAAACTCTGCAGACATCGATGCGGTGGTTGTCTCCTGTGCCTACACGCAGCGATCCTATCCGTCCATTGCCATTGAAGTACAGAACGAATTAGGGATCAATGGATTCGCTTTCGATATGCTGGTCGCCTGTTCGGCTGCCACCTTTGCTCTGCATCGAGCCTATGAGATGGTGATTGCCGGCACAGCCCGCTGCGTTCTTTTGATCAACCCGGAGTTGACCTCACCCCAGGTCAACTACT
>JAOZSO010000155.1:0-7598 GCA_029939655.1 Desulfobacterales bacterium | reverse complement strand
CTAACGGCGCCTAACGATCTCAGACAGTTGCCCGACTTTAAAACGAACTCCCGCAGACCTCTGTACGCGGTATCCCTTGAGCTTTATAGATAACCGTAAATTATAAAAAGTTAAACGTTTGGTAAAAATCGTAATATTATGAAAAAAGAACCTGTAATTACATTGGATGCCATCACTGTAAGGTTGAGGGATAAGGTATATCTGCAGAACACATCCTGGCAAATAAACAGTACCGAAAGCTGGGCTGTAATAGGTCCTAACGGCGCTGGAAAAACAACGCTTGCCAAATCACTTTTCGGAGGCGTTCCTGTGGTAGGGGGGAGCATTACACACCACTACGGCACGGAGGATTCCGTGCCGGTATACGCTTCTATCGGATATGTTTCGCCCGAGCAACAGCGGGGCATCATGGAAAGGGAAAAACTGCAGTTGGACTCACGTGATTTCAGCGGAAATATCGATGAGGTCACAACGGTAGAAGATATCATTCTGGGCCGGGCATATCGCTATGAGCCCGACAGTACTGATTATGGTCACCGTTTAGGCGATGTGGCGAACAGATTGCGAATTGAATCGATTCTTGGACGAAATATTCTCTCAATTTCATCCGGGGAAATGACGAAAACACTCATCGCCCGGGCGTTGTTGAAAAAACCGCACCTGCTGATATTGGATGAACCCTATGATGGGCTGGACCATCAATCCCGTCGATCCTTAAAAGCGATGCTTGAGAGTTTAATCGATGATCATATTCAAGTGGTTTTGATTACCCACAGATTTGAAGAAATAATGTCGAATATTTCGCATGTGTTGCTTCTGAAAAACGGCAGCGTCTATCGAAGTGGCAAACGGGATGAGATCTTAACCAAAGAGATGCTGGATAGTCTGTACCGGTCGGAAAACAGTTTGCCGGCAGAGGCGGATCGTTTCTCCTTTATCTCCGACACCCGGAATCAGAACAGTCCTGGTCGTTCTGTCAAAGATGGAAAGGCGGTAGAAAAAGTTTTAATCAAAATGATAGACACTACCGTTCGATTCAAGGACGTGACAGTTCTCGATAAGGTAAACTGGACGGTAAGGCATGGGGACAACTGGATGATCCTGGGCCCGAATGGGGCTGGGAAAACAACCCTGCTGAAATTGGTTCTCGGTGAAAATCAGCAGGCGTATGCCAATGAAATCTATCTTTTCGGTAGGAAAAAGGGATCTGGAGAGAGTGTCTGGGATATTAAAAAGAATATCGGATTTATCTCCTCGGAGCTGCAGGTTCGTTATCCCGGGCATCTAAGCGCCTTCGATGTCGTCTGCTCGGGGTTTTTCGATTCCATCGGGCTTTATCGATTGTGCAGTGGTGAACAGAAAGACATGGCACGTGCATGGATAGATACCCTGGGTATTGCTTCCCTGGCCGATCAAAAATTCGGACAGCTTTCTCATGGCCAGTGTCAATTGGTTTTAATTGCCCGCGCCATGGTAAAATCGCCTGTGTTGCTGATGCTGGATGAACCCTGTGACGGCCTGGATATTGCGAACCGTGATAGATTAATGAAACTTCTTGATATTATAGGTAAAAATACGGACACCAATTTAATCTATGTAACGCATCATAAGGCGGAAATGATTCCCTGCATAACACATGTGTTATCTCTGGATCGTGGTAAAATTGTCCGTATCACGACCGATCCCAAAAGCATTTAAATCCCCAAATTACGCCTTGCGTACACACACCTAACAAAATTTCATCCCTTTTGCACTTGTCATCCGATCCTGCATAATTGTTTGTTCCCGGTGGTGGCCTAAGCTGTTGTGAAATTGAATTGACTGCCCATTGACCGACAATATTCTGTCACTGGCAAATTTTTCCACTTAAATGACACATATTCCTATTTCAGCGAACTATTATTACCCCAAATAGTCATTTTCAGGAACATTGCAACCCCTGCAACCGTCATCGGTAGTATCGACTGTCCTTTTGCAACCTGCCGGTGCTGGTAATGTGTTCAGTCTTCATGATCATGACAATCCCAATCCCCCTGGTTGTGTAAAAAATGGCATTTCAATTCTTTTGAGAGTAAAACCTTTTCTTGACATCGCACTTTTTCATTGCTAAGTCAACGCGTATACATTCAGTATGGTTGTCTGACAATGGGGAAATTAACACCCATCAACTAGGAAGGGAGGAATAAGAAATCATGGAAAAGAAAAGTTATTTACTCGTATCCATCCTGATCATCAGTATGGCATTGATCGTGCCCCAAGGAGCTCTGGCTCAGGATCCTATTAAGATAGGCTTCTTGGCGCCCCTGGCCGGCAGCCGTGCCCAAATGGGCCAAGACATGGCGGCGGGCTGGGAAATGGCCCTCAAGGAGGCAAATTACAAGGCCGGCGGACGCACCATCAAGTTCATCGCCGAGGATCATGGTTCGCCTAACGTGGCAGTGAACAAGGCCCGCAAGCTCATCACCCACGACAAGGTAGCGCTGGCCGGTGGCATCTTCTCCAGCTCCGTGGCCTATGCCGTGGCCCCGGTCTTCAGTGAAGCCAACGTGCCGTTCATCATCACCGGCACCAATGCCAATGACATTACACAGCGCAAGGCCAGCAAGGCCGTGATCCGGGTGAACGCTGCCGGCTCCCAGGTCTGCCACGTGGCCGGCGATTACGCCTATAATCATCTGGGCTGGAAAACAGTCACCATCATCGGCTGGGAGCATGCTTTTGGCCAGGAATCCATCAGCGCTTTTTTGAGGGTCTTTGAAGAGGCTGGCGGCAAGGTGATCCAGCGCATCTACGTGCCCAGGAAGACCCTGGACTTCGGTCCCTATGTCTCCAATATTTCCAAAGAATCCGACGGTGTTTTTGCGGTCATCACCGCCTCCCCGGCCATGCGTTTTTTCCGCTCTCTCAATTCAACGGGCTACATGAAAAAGCGCAATGTGCTTACCGTGCTCACCGCCACCGACGAGTCCTTCCTCCAGCAGATCGGTAAAATCGCGGAAGGCGTTATAAGCCTCAACACCTGGAGCCCCTCTTTGGATACCCCGGAAAGCACCGAATTCGTGGCCAAAGCCACGGAGATGACCGGCCGGCCGGTGACCTCCCCCATGATGGACGCCTATGTGGGCGGTAAGTGGGCTCTCGCGGCCATCGAAAAGGTGAACGGTAATGTCGAGGACAAGGAGGCCTTCATGAAGGCCCTGTGGTCGGTCAAGCTGGCCAGCACCCCCCACGGCCCCTTATCTTTGGATAATTACGGCTGTCCCATTCAGAACGTGTATGTTCGCAAAGTGGAAAAGAAGGGCGATAAATACCAGAACAGCGTGATTTATACCTATAAGGGTGTTTCTCAGTTCTGGAAATACGATCCAGAGAAATATCTCAAGGAACCGCCCTATAGTAAGAAATTCCCGCCCTGCAAGCACTGTAAATAGGCAGGTGGGTATAGGTCAGGTAAACTCAAGGAAGCGCCGCCTCTGTTGACAAATCCATGCCAAGTGCAGGTGTAAGAACGGGCGGCGCTTTACTAAAGACGGGAAAACGACACGGTCCTTTCATAGTCAGGGAAAACCATATCCCAGGGAAGGTTTTTGTAAATGGATTTCTGGATAAACCAATCTTTCAATGCAGTTTCTTACGCGGGGCTTTTGTTTCTGCTGGGAGGCGGCATGACGCTGATCTTCGGTGTGATGAAGATCGTGAACATCGCTCACGGAGGGTTTTATCTCATCGGTGGCTATCTAGGCTATTACATAGCCAGCACCACTGGTAATTTCTATCTGGGACTCGTGGGCGGTAGTGTGGGCTGCGCCCTGGCTGGCATGGTCTTCGAGCGTTGGTTACTACGAGAGCTTTCCGGTCAGATGCTTCGTCAAATGCTTATGACCATGGGTATCACCCTTTTGATCCAGGATATCATCGTGATCATTTCCGGTGGGTATTCCTACACTTTGGAGCCGCCGGAGTGGTGTATGAATGTGCTGGAAATAGGCGGCTACTATTTCTATATGCTTAGAGTATTCATGATCGGTGCCGCGGTAGCGGTATATATCCTGCTTTGGTATGTGATGGAAAAGACCAAGGTGGGCGCCATGATCCGGGCCACGGTGGATAACAAAGCCGTAGCCCAGACCTTGGGCATAAACGTTCAACTGGTAAGCATGGGTGTCTTCTGCCTGGGGGCATTCCTGGCCGCTTTTGCCGGGGTGATCGGCTCGGCTTTCACCGAGATATCCGCGGGCATGGACTTCGAGGTGTTGCCTCTGGCCTTTGTCGTGGTGATCCTGGGTGGTATGGGCAGCCTCAAGGGAGCCGCGGTTGGGGCGCTCATAGTGGGTTTTATCGACAACTTCGCTCGCGCCATGTTCCCGGAACTGGCCTACTTCAGTCTCTTTTTCCCCATGGTGGTTATCCTTTCCATTAAACCCACCGGGCTTTTTGGGAGGGAATGGTTATGAAGTCGCCAATAAAAAAATCCTGGCTTGCCTGGGCGGGACTGACTGCGGCCGTTTTGGTAATTCTGGTGTTGCCTCCGGTGCTGCCGCCATTTTATGTGTCCCTCATCACTCTGGCTCTGATTTACGGCCTGGTGGCTAGCAGCCTTGACATACTCATCGGCTACACCATGATGCCCAGCTTAGGGCACGGGGCCTATTTCGCCCTGGGGGCTTACGCTACTGCCATCATGAACACGCGCTTTGGAGCAGGTTTTTGGGAAACCCTGCCGGTTAGCATTATCGTAGCCGCCTGCTTTGCCGCTATTCTGGGACTGGTGGCGTTGCGGTCAGCTGGCGTCTATTTCCTCATGATTACTCTGGCCTCGGCCATGTGCGTCTGGGGCCTGATGGACCAGTGGGTAGACTTCACCGGAGGTGAGAACGGCATGTCCGGCATCACCCGGATCGGCTTTGGCCTGGACCTGAACGGGGTCCTGGGCTTCCATTATTTCACCGCTGGTTTTTTCATCGTCTGTGTGGGCCTTATCTACCTGTTTATCAAATCTCCCTTTGGCAATACCTTGGTGGGTATACGGGACAGCGCCTCGCGCATGCAGGTACTTGGTTACAATGTCTGGCTGCACAAATACATTGCTTTTATCATCGCGGCCATGTTCGCCGGCATGGGCGGTTGCCTCTATGCCTATTTCAATAAGTTCGTGGGGCCGGATGACGCAGATCTGGTCCAGTGCATGGAGTTTTTCCTCATGGTCAGCATGGGCGGTCAGGGTACCCTGATAGGCCCCAACATAGGCGCATTTGTCATCGTGTTTCTTAAGAATCTGGCAAGCATCTACACGGACCGCTGGCTCATGATCCTGGCGGTGATTTACATTCTGTCGGCCAAATTTGCCGCCAACGGCATCCTGGGGATTGCGGAGCAACTGCGTGAGAAGAAAAAAGGCGAGGCGGGCAAATGAACGGGGAAAACATGAATAAAGGGCAATCCGCACTTGTCTGCCAAAAGCTGACCAAGGCCTTTGGCGGGCTGGAAGCAGTAAAGGCTGTGGACTTACGCGTTACCCATGGTGAGCGCAGGGCTATTATCGGTCCCAACGGAGCCGGGAAGACCACCTTTTTCAACCTGATCAATGGCCAGCATCCGGTGACCTCGGGCAGTATAGAGCTTCTGGGCCGGAACGTGACCAAGCTTCCCGCCCACAAGCGGGCAGCCCTTGGCCTGGGACGAACTTTTCAGATTACGAACCTCTTCCCCACCAAGACCGTGATCGACAACCTGGTGATTTCAGCCATGGGTCTCATGAGCACGAAGTTCAGCATGTTAAGGCCCCTTTCCAGCTATCGTCCACTGTATGACAAGGCCGAAGGCGCGCTTAAGTCCGTAGGGCTTTTGGAGTTAGGCAGGGTGTTGGTTAAGAACCTCTCTTATGGCGAGCAGCGCCAGGTGGAGATCACAATGGCTCTGATCAGCCAGCCCAAGGTACTGCTCCTGGATGAGCCAACCGCGGGGCTGAGCCCGGCGGAATCACGCATGATGTCCGAGATTATACAGAGTTTGGACCCTTCCATCACCATCCTGATCATTGAACACGACATGGACGTGGCCCTTTCTGTGGCCAATTACATTACAGTACTCCACGAAGGCCGGGTGTTCATGGAAGGCTCGGCAAACGAGGTGCAGGGGAATGCCAAGGTTCAGGAGATCTACTTTGGCGAGGAGTAGCGGTTTCTGAGGAAAAAGGCGGGACAATGATTTTAAAGGCAGAAGACATTCACACCTATTATGGTGACAGCTTTATCCTGCAAGGCATCAGCTTCGATATAGAGCCTGGTACGGTGCTGGGGTTCTTGGGGCGCAACGGGGTGGGCAAGACTACGCTGATGCGTTCGCTCATCGGCTTGGTGCCGCCTCGCCGTGGCAAGGTGACGTTTCTGGGCCAGGATCTCACCGGTAAGATGCCTTATGAAATCGTGCGCCAGGGCATGGCCATGGTTCCCCAGGGCCGTGAGATCTTCCCTTCCCTCAACGTAGTGGAAAACCTCACCGTGGGGCACCGGCCGGTGGAAGGCGGCTGGGACCTGGAGCAGGTCTATGAGTTTTTTCCCCGCCTGGCCGAACGCAAGGAACACATGGGCAACAATCTTTCCGGCGGCGAGCAGCAAATGCTGGCTGTGGGCCGCAGCCTGATGACCAACCCCAAGCTGATTCTCATGGACGAGCCCACCGAGGGACTTTCACCACTATACGTACAGACCATGGGCGAGGTTATCCAGAAGCTTAAGGAAAGCGGTATGACAATCATCCTGGTGGAGCAAAACCTGCGCTTTGCTCTCAAGAACGCCGACTATGTACACATTATCAACAAGGGTGCTATTGTCCATTCCTCCGACCCTATGGAACTGAGCGCCGACGCGGAGACAAAGCAGAAATATCTGGGCGTATAGACGCCGGTTCAGGGAGAGACCGGAGACCGGTTCATTAACTATATGCAGGAGATACCATGAAATACACGCAAGCCGGGTTGGGGCGCATTTTTATCATACGTCTGGAAGATGGCGAAACCGTACATACGGAGATTGAAAAATTTTCCCGGGAGCATTCTATCCGTGCGGCCACCGTTATGATTGTGGGTGGTGCCGACAAAGACAGCCGCCTGATTACCGGTCCTGCCCGGGGACGAGAATACCCGATTTCTCCCATGGAGCATATCTTGAAAGGTGTGCATGAGTCTGCCGGCGTTGGCACTATTTTCCCCGATGAAAACGGTGAGCCGATTATTCATCTGCACATGGCCTGCGGACGGGAATCATCGACCGTTACCGGTTGCATACGCTCGGGGGTCAAAGTGTGGCAAGTTATGGAGGTTGTTATCTTTGAATTAACAGACTGCGCCGGCATACGGGCGAATGATGCTGAGAAAGGATTTAAACTGTTAAAAATTTGATGGTCTCGCAAAAAGCTAGAAAAGCTATCTTTTTACGAGAGTATTTTGTGTTTAGTATTTGGTGTTTTGGGGTCTAACAATTTTATATCAAAGCGATCGAATTTGAGATATTTCGATAAGCATCATACTGTTCGGCATAACAGTCACTAAAGACCTCAGACAGTTTCACGATCGCACAGGGATCACCCATCGACCTTAG
>JAOZSO010000154.1:0-7607 GCA_029939655.1 Desulfobacterales bacterium | reverse complement strand
ATAATAAGTCACCCTCGCAATGTCAACCTACAACCCGGCACAGGCGATGGAAAAACGATGTCGTAGAATGATCCTGTATATAGAAAGGGGCTGAGTTGTCAAATGGGTTGTTATATGTAATATAATCGTTACACGATTTCTGGAGCATGTCATGAGAGAAAAAATCAAGATTGGTGCACTGATATCGGGTGGTGGCTCCAACCTGCAGGCCATTATCGACGCCTGCAATAATGGCGGCATCCACGGGAAGGTTGTTTTTGTGGGCTCGGACAACCCGGCAGCAAAGGGCTTGGGCAGGGCGATACAGCATGGAATTCCCTCGTTTACGATCGACTATGGTGTCATTGCACGTCAGGTCAAAGCAGACCCATCGAGCGTTCGATACCCGCAGAACCTGGATATGGACCATGTTTCTTCCACGATGATGGCCACTGGTGGGTACCCGGATCCCGAGGGCCTCACAGCATTTTTACAGACCCGAATACATGCGGAGGACAGGCTTCTCGATCATCTGGCATCATACTCCTTCGACCTGCTGGTGCTTGCGGGCTTTATGCGGACACTGACGCCCTATTTTATCGACAGGATCAATGATCCGCCGGGATCCCAACGGATCATGAATATTCATCCGGCCCTGCTGCCGGCTTTTCCGGGTGTGGATGGATATGGTGACACGTTTCGATATGGTTGTAAGGTGGGCGGCTGTACGGTCCATTTTGTCGACTACGGGGAAGATACGGGTCCCGTCATTGGTCAAGCATCCTTTGAGATCGCAGAAACGGATGATCTCGATGCCGTCAGAAAGAAAGGCCTGGCAGAAGAGTGGCGACTTTATCCGAAATGCATTCAGTATGTGGCAGAAGGAAGGCTCAAGACAGAACAGGTGATCCATCGTCTAAAGAACGGAAAGACCATTCAACGAACGGTTGTGAAGGTACAGCCCAGGCCATAAACAGCAGGTATTTAGACTGTAGTTAGACTATTAGACTGTTAGCAGCCTACAGCCTAATAGTCTAATAGCCTTACAACCTGATGTTCTAAAGCAGTTTAAGCATCAGGGGGATGGCCACCAGTGTGCCGATGGTGCTTCCCAGGTTGGTAAACACCACCACCAGCAAGATACGCGTTAATTTGTTTTTCCAGAAACCCTTGATGGTCAGAATGTCTTTTGGCAGGCGTTCCATGTCGCGAACTTTGGGTCGGCTTGCAAAAGCTTCCACCAGGCCGGAAACCCAGCCGGCTGCAATGAGCGGGTTGAGCGACGTCAGGGGAGCGGCAAGAACGGCGGACAGGATCGTTAAGGGGTGTGCAAGGGCCAGTGTGGCTCCCAGTCCTGCCAATATACCGTTTGCCATAACCCACCAGGTGAGCATGTCGGTTCCGGTGCCAAATCCGCCATAGATAAATCCGAAAAGGAACAGGGCAAGGATCAGGGACGGCAAAAGCCATTTCAATACGCCGGTCAGTTTTCCTTTGGGCGGAATCTTCTCGAGTGCCGACGTATCGATCTCTTCCTCCCAGTATTTTACAATACCTGGAACATGCCCTGCACCCACCACTGCTACAATTTTATTTCCCGGGGACATCTTTATTTTCTGGGCCAGATACCGGTCTCTTTCATCGATCAGAATTTCCCTGAGAACCGGCAGTGACTTTTCAACCTCGGAAAGCAGAGATTGAAGCATATCTTCCTGCTTCATTTTTTCGATGTCTTCCTCGGTTATTTCATCCACACCCCCCAGTGACAATGCCAGCTGGAAAATAATTTTCAGTTTGTCCCACAACCCGGTCACCCGCCAGATCCTGGAAAGGGTTATTCGAATGTCCCGATCGGCCAGTATGATATCTGCCTCGATGGCGTCGGCACTGTCAATGGCCTGAATCATCTCAGCACCCGGTTGGATATCCAGTTTGTCTGCAATCCGTTTCTGGAAAGACGCCAGAAGAAGGTTTGAAAGCAGGAGGAATGTTTTCTTTTCCTTGATGACCTTGGTAATATTCATCTCCTGCCAACGGTTTTTGTGGCGGATTGACTGGAAGCGTGAATCGCATAATTCAACACATACCGTGTCGGGCTTTTCCTCTTCAATGGTAGCCTTGACAAGAGCGGTGCTCTCTTTGGAGACATGTGCTGTTCCAACTATCAGGAATTCTTTATGGCCGAGCTTCAGATGTCGAATCATATTGCTGTTGTCTGTTGCTCCTAATCAGGTTATCCTGGAAGGAGCGATTCAGTTTTTGGTAATGGTTACAGCTTTTGTTAAAATACTGTTCCGGTTACACCGAAAAGGGGATTCCATATTTTTTTCAAAAGGACATATCAAACAAAGCCAGAACCATAACAATTTTGCGATAGATGTCAATCTAAGAATAAAATCACATTTTAAATGGAGGCGGAATAGTGGAATCTTTGTCCCGAATCGGAATTGGTAAACGCTTCATCGAATCGGAGCCGTACTACATGCCTGTGGGAAATGAGGTTGAGGTATTTAAGACCGCATTCAAGGAAAAACTCCCGGTGATGTTGAAAGGACCCACCGGGTGCGGCAAGACACGATTTGTCGAGCACATGGCATATCAATTAAAACGCCCCCTGATTACCATCCCATGTCATGAAGACCTTTTTGCTTCGGATCTTATCGGCCGTTATCTGTTAAAAAATGATGAAACCATTTGGATGGACGGGCCACTGACAAGTGCGGTTCGATCCGGCGCCATCTGCTACCTCGATGAAATTGTCGAGGCCAGAAAAGATACGACGGTGGTTATCCACCCATTGAGTGATGATCGCCGGATATTGACCATTGACAAGAAAGGCGAAAGCCTGTCCGCCCATCCGGATTTTATGCTGGTGGTTTCCTACAACCCAGGCTACCAATCCGTATTAAAGGACCTCAAGCAAAGTACCCGCCAGAGATTTATTGCCCTGTCGTTTGATTATGCCCCTTCTGAAAAGGAAATTCAGATTGTATCCCATGAAGGCAAGGTTGACGATGCCACGGCACGCCGACTGGTGTTGTTTGCCGAAAAAGTTCGCAATATCAGGGAGTATGGTTTGACAGAAGGCGCCAGCAGCCGTTTGCTGATATATGCCGCCCAGTTGATCCAAAGCGGAATTTCAACCAGAGAAGCCTGCAGGGTGGCCATTTGTCTCCCGCTTTCCGACGATGAAAGACTGCAAGAGACACTTGCAGAACTGGTAGAGGACATCTTTGATGCATCCTGAAGATTATCCCCTGAACCGCCTCGCTGTTGCCGATCCTGATTTTGCGACAGAAGTTGAAACCATACTCAATACCGCGACCACCTCTGTTCATCGAAATGATCTGGTGTTGCTTGTGAATGACACCCTTTGGGCGCTTTCGCAGGAAATTGCTTTTGGAAGGGCAGTGGGTCTTGGATATGCACAGCTCCTGGCTGTCCGGAACCGGGGGATAAAGACCTACCAATCGATTGTCCGAAAAGCCGGCAGGGATGGACCAACTGTCGGAAAAATTCTGGCAGCACACCTGGTGCCTGTTTTAATGAGTGATGACGAGGATCTGTTCGATGATTTTATGAAAACCTGCCAAGTCATGCGCCGCAAGGGGACCTATACCCTGAAAGGCCCTCTGAAAGGCCTGTCACAACTGTTGGAAGCCGGAGATGTTGCCGGCGGGCAGGTGTATCTCGAGCTCCTCTGTCGTGCCTACGACCGGGAACTAAGCTATCAACAGAGTCTCCAGATGACATATACGATTCCAAGAGCTGTCGGCACCATGCCGCCGTTGAAACGAATCTGGCAGATGTCCGCATTGTCCCGGATCATACAGGTCGATATATCAGCGGCAGAATGTTTCATCACGGGATTGAAAGGGGGCTTGAATCTTCTGCATAAGAAGGCGCTTGACAGGTTTGTTTCCATGGGTCTGAAAAGATATGGCCGGAGCAGAGAGCAAGGCTGCCGATTCCTGTCTCTTGAATCCAGGGTGTCCCTGGAAACCTGTCGGACAATGCAGGTGGCGGTACCCCTGTCTCAAATCCAGCGGAAACTTTCACGTTATGTCAGAACCAGAACCGGTCAGTCCATCGCCATCAGGGAAAACGAGGCATTCCATGCATCCGGCAGTTCAGGCGAAACAAGCGCCTTGAAGGTCTTCTCTGATGAACGGGCCATCTATCTGCCACAAGAAATCGATGTTTTTGACGCCAAGAAAAAAAACCAGGATCTCTACAAAGGATTGGCGAAACTCGAATCGGCACATATCGAGTTCGGGACTTACGATTTTGATGCTGAAAAAGCCCTGGAAACAGGGGGTGAAACCGAAAAAATAAGATCGATGCTGTTCACGATGGCAGGCAACTCCGAGATCGAACGGTTTTTGCATCTGTTTGACTGTCAGAAACTGGCAACAGACCTGTTCCTCATATATGAACACGGGCGTATCCGCTGGTGCCTTACGCAGCAGTATCCCGGCATTGTCAACCAGACCCTGCCTGTCATGCAGCAGGAGATGCTGCGAATTTGTCAGAAGGTGCGAGAACGACATGTTCTGAACCTTCTTTATGCCGGCATCGCCCTGGGAATGCCCATGAAAGTGCTGGCCGGCTCTGATCCGCAAACCCTTCCCGGGATCCGGAAGATCCGGGATCTGGCTGAAATTGAAATAAAAAGGAACCCTGCGGTTGAAACCTGCGGGCGCCTCCTGTTTTTGACCTATGAACCTATTGCTCAAGCCCTGGCAGGAGAGGCCCTCTCCAGGAGTGATCAGGGCAGTCGAACGGCATTGAACACACCGTTTGGAAGAGGCTTCAAACCGGGTTTTTGTTTTCATATGGATACCCAGGCGGACCGTATGGCCGTGTCGATTCAATCAAAACTGCGTGAGAAGGGTCTCAAGGTATACCGGGCGGATGTTCGAAAAAAGCTGGCTGAAAATAATGGGATACTGTCCCCGAACGACATTCAACGCCTGGTTGTCGATTGGCAGTTCAATGGCGATCCAAGGCAGGCGCTTCCCGGCAGAAAGCAGGTCGATTTATCCCGGCTGGATTTATCAGACCTATACGAGGCCATTCAGGAAATTGGCAGTCTTGAGGCGAATCCTTACGCAAATGTCATTGCCTACCAGGAATGGGATTACCGCCTGGGTGATTACCTTACGGATCATGTCCGGGTGACCGACCGCAAGATCGAAGGCGTGGACGGAGATTTTTATCCTGCCACACTGGACCGCTACCATGGGTTGGTGCAACACATGCGACGTGCCTTTGAACAGTTGAGACCTGAAGGGTTGTCCATGATGAGACCATGGCGCGAGGGAGATCAGTTCGATTACCGGGCGCTCCTTGATTTTGCTGTAGACCGCAAGACCGGCCGGATTCCCTCGGACCGGTTATATATCAAACGCGACAAGCGGCAAAGAGACGTGGCTGTGCTGGTTTTGATGGACCTTTCGAAATCGACGGCAAACCGTGCATACGGGTCTTCTTCCAGGATTCTCGACATTGAAAAGGAGGCTGTGGTGCTACTCTCGGAGGCCTTGGATGTGGCCGGCGATCAATTTGCCGTGGCCGGATTTTCAGGTGCCGGTCGATTCGGTGTCGATTATCTAAGGATAAAAGACTTTTCCGATGGACTCGATGATGACGTTCACCGGCGTATCAATGCGGTAGAACCCATGCGGAGCACCCGGATGGGTGCGGCCATACGTCATGCGACGCAAGTGCTGGGGCAAATGCCTGCCAGGGTACGATTGCTGCTGGCCCTCACTGATGGTTTTCCCAACGATGTCGGATACAAGCAAGGGTATGCCGTGGCAGACACGCGCAAAGCTGTTTTTGAGGCCCATGCAAAGCATATCTATTTCAAGGCAATTGTGGTCAATGTGGCCGGCGATCCCAACCTGGATGCTTTGTATGGAAAATTTCACCATAGTCTGATATCGGATATCAAGGAACTCCCGGACAAACTGTTGCGCATATATGGTGCAATGACCCGCATGTGAGGTTGTAATGCTTATTTACGATGACATTTTCAACTGGAAAGGATTTGGCGGAAAATTCAAGCTTGCCAGCGGAAAGTGCCGATTGAAAATTTACGATTTGAGCAGAGATCAGGCAGATGGCCTGGTGTATCTGAAGCCCGTTGTTGTTATCGCTACCGACCACCCGGAGAGCAACATGTCGGTGAGGAGTTGCTCGAGCCATATTGCCACAATGGTCAGTCAAACGTTCCATGTCGCGCCCAGCCGCATGCAATTCGTGGAATACTACCCCCGGAAAACCTATGGTAAGGACGGAAAAAAATTTATCCCCGAAATATTCGAAGCAGTCGATTTTACATGGGAAAAAGATCTGGCGGTCCATCCCAGATTACGACCGCTGCCCCCACCGCTCCTCAATCATCTGTTGGCGTTGTTGAGTGATGACCGGGAAGGGGAGTGAAAGAGCAGGGTTGGAGGGTCCGAGGGTGATACAAGGGTTGGAGGATGGCTGACGGTTTTCAGTTACCCTCCAACCCTCCAACCCTTGAACCCTCGAATCCTCGAATCCTTTTTCCCACTACTGGCAAGGCTGCTCGAGCATTTCACCCTTTAACCATTTGTCGACAAAATAACGGGTAAGGGTCAAATCCGTATTCGATCGTGTTGCGGTTTCTTCCAGGATGTTCATGAGGCGGGACACCTGTTCACTGTTTCCGAAAAGGGCATAAATTTTAATGCTGCGCTGAAAGTAAGCAATTGCCTGGTCATATTTTCCCTGCTGGAGATAGACCCTTCCGACGGCATTCAGGTTGTCTGCAAGGCCTGGATGAAATTCGGATTGTCGATCGAAGAAGAGCGCTTTCTTATAGAATTCGAGTGCCTTGTCATAGTCGGTTTTTTCAAACAGGAGATTTCCAAGGGAGCTGTAGACGGTTGCGTAACCATGGGTATTATCCAATCCCGTTGCTTCGAGTGCCTGCGTCAGAACCGTTTCCGCCTCATCATACCGGTGTTGCCTGGTGAGTAGAATGCCTTTGTTGTTCAGCACATGCGCAATGGCCTTGCCGGAAGATTCTGCCATTATTTCAGCAGATTGAATGACTGCCGCAGCCTCATCGAGCCGATCGTCCTGGATATGTATGGCTGCCTGGTTCGAAAGCGCCTGGATCACACCTTCCAGGTTGTCGAGTCGGGAATAGATTTCATACGCTTCCTGAAAAAAAAGAAGCGCACTTCGGGTGTCGCCGATATATCGATAGACATTACCGATGTTATTCAGACTCATGGCAACGCCGGGCAGGCGATCTGATGCTGTAAACAGTTCGTGGGCTTTTGTGAAGGCCTCCAGCGACTGCTGGAAACAGCCCCGTTGATACCAGGCGACGCCCTTTTGAAGTTGTATCATGGCCGGATGCGAGGATGCCGGATCTTTTTTAACGGAATTGGCGCCGCATGAGAATACCAACAGAAGCATGGACAACAGCATGGGATATACATATCGGATCATGGTAGCCTTTGGTATTGTTGATGAGTAACCATATGCATACTATTATTGCACAGTAAAGTCAAAAAGACATAACCTAAATAAGTTGAGCATTCCTATGGGATTGTGAAGGAAGTTGTCCGGGCATAGCCAGGAAA
>JAOZSO010000153.1:0-7653 GCA_029939655.1 Desulfobacterales bacterium | reverse complement strand
ACAAATGTCTCGTGCATAGCCATATTGCCCGAAATTTTATCCGCATGATCTTCCAGAACTTCGGCGATACAGGCGCCTTTACCGAAAATGTTGGACAAGCCCTTGGAAATCACGCCGAATCCTGAATCCATGTATACGGTATCCGGACGCGTCTCTTCCGTAACCCGGGCTTTCAGGCGACCCCGACCCGCGGGGCTCGCGACCTCGACCTGATCTCCCTGATGAATTCCGAGAGTGCCGGCCGGCTTGGGGTGTATCCAGAGGCTGTTTTCGCGTTGCAGCTCACATAGCAGAGAATTGTTGGTACTTGCACTCTGGGTAATAAAGGCGTTTCGGCCCACCACCATTCTGAAATGATTCCTGGGTACACGCTTGGGCGAATGATATACCGGCATGGGGTCTATGCCTTTGTCTTTGTAGCGTGAATTGTAGATCTCGATCTTCTTGGAACGTGTCTTGAAGGGTTTCCCTTCATGGATGCCGTAACTGGGGCCGACAATATTATAGACACCGTCCTGCTTAATCGCTTGCGCAACTTCGGGTAGTTTTTCGAGCTGGGTCTTCCTGAAATCGTCTATGGTAAAATCGAAAGACTCACCCAGATCCAGTCGTTTGGCCAGCTCTTTAACAATCCAGAACACCGGTTTGGATTGGAACATGGCCGGCACTATCGGATCACGGGTAATCACCCCGGAGCAGGAGGACGAGGCTAGAAATGCTGAGATGGGGTCCTTTCTTTCAAGATAGCTGGGAGCCGGTAGAACCAGGTCCGCCATCCAGGCCGTATCACTCATGACGATATCGACGCTCATCATGAAATCCAGCTTGTGGATCATTTCGATGGTCTTGTTGCGGTTGGCACCGGTCTGCATGGGGTTGGTCTTGTAGGTGAACCAGCCCTTGACCGGATAGGGCCGGCCTTCGATGACGGCATCACGGGTATGTTTGAAGGAACCTTCTTCGTCGAACATCATCTGGGACATGCCGGCATCGACCCGGTCCTCCGGGTTGTCTTCATAAAACGGCGCATCGTGGTAAATGGAGCCGGTTTTGATTTTCTTGGGTATGATCAACCCACCCTTCCGATCCCAGTTTCCCAGAAGCGCATTGACGATCGCAAAAGCCCGCCGAATTTGGGTGGAATCCTCGTAATCCGAGCTGCGGCGACCGGGGTAAACCATGGCTGCAGGCGCCGCTGCAGCCAGCTCCCTGGCCATCCGGCGAATATCTCTGGCCGGAATTTCCGTCTCCCCTTCGGCCCATTCGGGTGTATATGAATCGACATGTGCTTGAAATTCTTCGAACCCGTTTGTCTTCTCGGCAACAAATTTTTTATCATACAGGTTTTCCGAGACGAGGACCTGGGCAATGGCAAGAAAGAACGCCATGTCGGTGCCGGGCTTGATGGCATACCATTCATCTGCCAGTGCTGCCGTTTTTGTATAGCGTGGATCCAGAACGACCAGTTTGCTGCCACCTTGCATGGCGGTCATTAAATCCATGCTGTCGGGCGTCACCAATGCTTCGAACCGGTTGGCGCCGGGCATAATGACATACTTGCAGTTCAGCACGTCAGGTGTGGGGACCACGCCAAACGTATCCAGAAAAGCTCGGTTTCTGCTCAAGAGGCAGTTTGATTCATGGGAAATGACATTATATGATCCGTAGGCTTCCGCGAAGCGGTGCACGAATGTAGACTGCATATCGGTACCAGCCATGAAAAGAAAGCCGCAGCGGGTGTAGGCTTCACCGATGCGCTCCATCTGTTCCGCTGCATGGTCCAGTGCCTGGTCCCAACTCAAACGCTGCCACTTGCCTCCTCCCCGGTCTCCTTTTCGCAGCAGGGGGTATTTCAAGCGGTCCGGGTCGTAAAGCTGCTTGACGCCCGCATTCCCCCTGGCGCACAGCATACCACGGGATTTGAGCGATTTCGGGTTGGGGTCAAGTTTTTTAATGACGCCATTTTCCACTCGCGCAATCAGCCCGCATTTGTTGAAACACATGTCACAGGCCGAAAACATCTCATGGGCTGCCACTTCTGCGCCTTCTTCTTTTTCAGACACCAGCGCATACAAAACCCGGGAAGGAGCACCCACCGCCGCAGCGGCAGCGGCCGTACCGGACAACTTTAGAAAATTACGTCGAGAAATCGCTTGCTTGCATGAAGATGACATTTTATTCTCCAGTTTACCCCAATGTTGCAACTTTGGGGTTTAGAGCTCTTATTTGCATTTAGCCGGAGATGGCGAGTCGAATGCATGACCATGGAGGTGTGCGTACATGTCGAGTCGGTCCTTGTCCGAGAGTTTGTTCCACTCTGTCTTGCATTCCAGCTGGTTGTAATCGTCAAAAACTTTCTGCCAGTCTGCCTGGGTTTTGCTGATGGGGCTGAGTTCTGTTGCCGATCCGCCATCACCGTGACATGCCCGGCAGTTTTTACGGAAGAGGTACTTTCCCTTGCGGGCATTTCCTTTGCCGTCTTCGGCGATGACCACGCCGATGCAAACCAGTAGAAAAACCATTATCATGAGTGCCGCACCAATTTTTTTAAACATTTTTTCTCCTTTATGGATTTTTGGAAAGGGTAGCTCCGCATCCCAATTTTTTAAAACGGCCCCGCACCTCGATGGGATCGCCTTCATATCCCAGGGCCTTGTAGTCGATGTAATTGGTTTTACCGATCAGGTCTTCCACATCACGGCCCATTGCGGCCATGCGTTTAAAATCGATACCTTTCTTGACCAGCGCCTCAAAGTCCACGTCCGGCCGGTCCTGGTGGCACTTCCCGCAATAGGGTGCTTTGGTCAGGGAAACATGGCATTCGGCACAGGAGAGAGCCTGTTCTTTCGGCACCACTTCGTGGGTGAGTCCCCAGTACATCGATGTCTCCACGAACTCATACGCCCCGCTGTAGGCAAGGTTCGCAGCCTTCATGCCGTCACGCGAAGCCTTGTCCCAGTCCCAGTGCTTCCAGTATCCTTCCCAGAGCTGAGGTGCGATCAGGTATTTGTATACGGAATCGCTGATCTGTTTTCCTTTATGAAGCTTGAAGGGATAGATCCGTGAGGCCGGGTCAGCTATGTCACCTACCGGCATGGTCAGGTCGGTTACGCCGTTTTCATTGATGCGATCGCCGAGGATATAGCGTTTAACGGTTCCATTGTACCATTTATAATTTGGCTTGACCGCCTCCTTCCACTGAAACGACCCTTTTTTCTTCAGGTAAACAGGTTTGCCGTATTTGTCCTTGGGTATTGTGATATCCTTTCCGGCGGTAGACCAGTCCCAGGAGACCTTGGTGGGATTGCCCTTTGAATACACGGGAATGTGGCATGTCTGGCAGGCCACATGCTGGGTATGCTTGTTGAGGTGGTGGTCGATCAGTTCGGCGCCGATATGGGGGCTGTCCGTGTGACAATACTCACACGAAAGATCGCCTTCCACGGCAGGGACTGATATGCTGCGGCCGGATATCATGTGATTTCTTGTTTTGTGACAGTCCTGGCACCTGAAATCAAGCCCGCCATTCGTGACTCCCATGTGTACATCGTGGTTTTTGTCGGAGTTGATCAACATGGAACTCATGTCACCATGCTTCACCGCATCGCCGCCGCCGCCGCGGAAATGACAACTTATTCCACATGTGGACCGACTTGGTCTGCCCACATTCTGTGCGATGGATAACAGGTCCAGGTTCTTTTCAGGAAAACCGGCTTTTGTCGGCGCTTTTCTGTATTTCCCGGTAGTGTCATGGCAGACCAGGCAGTCGATGTTTGACATATCGTTAAATTCAAAGGTGTTGTCCTTCCAGCCGTAGCCGATGTGGCAGCTTGTGCAGCGGGCCCAGTTTCCACTCAGGTTGATGCAGAAGTTATTGATGGTGGCATGGTTTTTCCCCAGATCCACCCGCTTTTCGTGGCCCACGGTATAGGGCGAAGGTCCATGCCACTTCCAGTGCACGGTTTTTAGAATGGCTTGGCCCTCTTTTTCATGACAGGAAAGGCAGTTTTGTGTCACCGCAAGAGCATCCACTTTTCCTTCCAGTTTCACTAACTGGTTGTGGTTGGGTACTTTTTTGGCATGGCAGGCCAGACAGTCGGTTGGCGCCCTTGTGTCGAGCGTCCTGACGACCGGGCCTCTCACCATGGCACTGTAAAGAATGGGTCCGCGGACATGGGGAACCTGTTCCGATTCCTGGTGGCAATCCATGCAGAGTTGGTGGTAAGCACCCCTCAAACCGGGTGTGCTCAGATCCCTGACATTAAAGGGTTCCCCATGGCATGCCGAACAGGCAACCGGTTCTATTTCTCGTTTTCTGAGTTCAACCATGGACAGCGGTTCACCGTAGGTGTCACCTTCGTCCCTGGGCATTCGATGGTGACAAATCGTACACTCCCCCAGCACGTTGGCGTGTTTGCTGTGCATAAATCGAACGGGCTCGTACATATCGCTGTATTTGTTGACAATCGGGCTGTTGAGAATCTGTACTTTCGGGGCATCGGCAATCGAGGGAGTGATATTCTTCTCCAGCGGCAGGTTCGACCTTGTCAACTGACCTGCCTCGGCATGGGAAGCGGCTCCTTGAATCATCAGAGCAGCTCCCACCGCCAGGATTGCAACGAGGACGGGGGACATCTTTTTGGGGTGGGCCCCGAGCACCGGAAAGATGAAAACCGCGACCCGGTAGACGAACATGAGCGTGGCAATCAGCCCGACAGTGATAAAGATTTCGCCCAGAGCCGGGAAGTAGGAAACAATCTTATAAGGGGGTGTGTAGCTGACGACAAACACATTGATGCGGTTTAACAGGATGCCCAGGATAAAAATGGTGGAAGCAAAAAAGAGCCACCCCGGAGATCTCCGGACCCTTCTGAACAGAAGAAGAAAAAAGGGAAGGATTACCCCGATCACCAGCTCCACCAGAAAAGCGTTGGTCTGGTAGGTGCCGTCTAAAAGGTAGACATAGCTCTTTCTCACGATCAT
The DNA here is from genome assembly GCA_029939655.1 of Desulfobacterales bacterium. Lineage (GTDB taxonomy): Bacteria > Desulfobacterota > Desulfobacteria > Desulfobacterales > B30-G6 > B30-G6. The sequence continues at coordinate 2,670 of JAOZSO010000153.1, read as the reverse complement.
ATCACCTATTTTGAACGCCAGATAGGTTCCCATGAACACCGGCATGTATTTGGCCAGGGGGGACAATATTGACATTTCAGGTTCACGGCCAAACGATTTGGATACCAGGATAGATTCAAACGTGACCATCGGGTATCCTGCGGCAAATGCCGACAACAGGAACAGCAGCGGCAGGATCGGCGTGTACCAGAGGGGGTGGACTTTGTAGGGGGCGATGAGCATGAGAGACCCCAGGCTGGACTGATGCAGGCATGACAGGACAATGCCGCCTATAATGAAGACAAACATGATCTTGCCGAGGATTTTATCGGCAATGTCCAGCAGTGTTTCAATGAGGGTGTTGAGCCTGGAAAGCAGCCCGGGGAGATTGACGCGTCCTCGAAATCGTTCGGCCACGATGGGAATAAATTCGATGTACAGCACGTGCAGGTAAATCATGACGCAAATGGCCACCTCAAACAGGACCGAGTTGCCGTTGTGATTGAAAATAGGGCTGGTGATGTTCCAGTAACGTCCGATATCCACCAGCAACCCAAGTACGACGAAGGTGTATCCCAGCATGGCCGTGAGCAGAGCCGGACGGATGACGGCATGATACTGATCCCTGTTGAACACATAAGCGATAGCACCGGTTGTGAAACCCCCGGCCGCAAGGGCGACGCCGGAAGCGACATCGATGCCGATCCAGATGCCCCAGGGGTACTGGTTGTTCAGGTTGGAAACCGCGCCGATGCCGTAGATGAACCTTGCAAGGACAAAGGCGCCGCCGATAACCATCAATGCCAACATCACCATGACACCCGGTGTAAGAAACTTTTCTTCAACGGGCGCAGCAATTTCATGGGTGTTCATGGGGTGTCTCCTTTCTTTGAATCACCTTTATCTGTTTCTTCCTGGGACCCCTTCAGGAACCCGGTTAACCACATAACCCCGCCGAGCACCGCATAGAGGCCGATGGGCGCAGCGAAGTACTGAAACAGGCCATGCTGAATCGATTCCGAAAGCCGCGGCGGCGCCTTGTTGCCGAGTTTAGGAAAACCGATGTCTTCGAAGGGTTCGGATGCCAGATAGAGCCAGGATGTTCCCCCGACTTCATGTTCGCCGTAAATATGATCGACATATTTGCCAGGGTTGTTTTTCATCTTCCAGCGAGCCAGATCCAGCAGATCTGTCTTCTTCCCAAAGGTCATAACCTCCCTCGGGCACACCTGGGCGCATGCCGGAAGCCCTCCGTCCTTTATATAGTTGAAGCAGAAAGTGCACTTCCTCACATGAGGCGTCAGCGCATTGTCATATTCGTAAGCCGGTACCTGAAAAGGACAGGCCACCATACAATAGCGGCAGCCGATACATTTTTTCACATCGTATACCACGGCGCCGTTAGCCTCTTTTGTCAGTGCTCCCACAATGCAAGCAGAAACGCAGGAAGGGTCGTTGCAGTGCATACACTGGAATTTGACGAAGCTTGGACGCTGCCGCCAGGTCAGCGTCCCGATGTCTTCAGGATAGTACTTGTTGACGACGGTATAGGATGTTTCATCCATGCGGCGTTCGTTCTCCAGAACGGTCAGTTCCTCAAACGACTCATCGGGTTTGGGCAGACTATGCCGCTGATTGCAAGCTTCTTCACACTTTCGGCACCCGACGCACAAGGTCGTGTCCACCAAGCATCCATACTGTCCATCAAGACTCCCCTGGTCGGTGGACGCAAGAGAGGTGTTGTTTCCCATAACAGCACTCGTAGCTGTCAATCCGGATAATTTGAGAAAATGTCTTCTGTTAATCTCCATGTAAATCCCCCCAAGTAGGATCCGAGACCTTTGCAAAACACTCCCTTTTGCCCCATTTCCGTGTCAGGCTCAAATTTTAATCCTCAAAATACTCAATGTATTCCTGTGGTTAAAATATTCGCCTTCCTTAAACTGAACCAAAATTGAGCCTTTTTCAAATGTCTCGATCCGCGATACAGCTCTCACGCTTTTTGTATGTAAATACGATAATTGCCTTCGTCTACCTGTTGTTTGATGATCCGGTCTTTGGAGCGCTCAATTATCAACGCAAGGTCTTTTGTCACTGCTTGATCCTTTAGACAAACACATACAACTTCGCCCGATGTCATTTTATTTAGTTGCTTTTTACACTGAAGCAGACAAATCGGTGGTAACAAACCCGTGAGATCTAATTCATCATCTGATGACATGTGCACCCCTGCAAGACACTTTATTCTATTATTTAAAACCTGGTCCTTTGGGCCCGGATATCTACGTGTAATTTTGTTTTAGAGTTACAATATTCATGCCATGGAATAAAATTATGTTGAAATAATATAACAAACTGAAATATAAGGATAATTTCAGTTTTCGTAGACACTTGTTAAAAACCATTTCATGTGTTATCTAAACACGCGTAAAAATAATAATTAAACAGGTGATTAAATTAAACAGGTGATAAAGTAGATACCCGGGTCCAAAGGGTCCGGCACTGATTCAACCCTATATAGGGATTAATCTTATGCACATTCAGCATGTGATAAATTCTAAATCCGAATATCGAAATACGAAACAAATCCAAACATCTCTGACCTGGCCCAAAGGACCAGGTTTTAAATGACGGAATAAGCAGGTGACATATGAAACCACCGACAATTAGTTTCCCCTGGGAACAAATAAT
>JAOZSO010000152.1:0-7699 GCA_029939655.1 Desulfobacterales bacterium | reverse complement strand
AATGGATCCATTTTTGCCAGATGTCAAGCCAGGCATCGTTGTGCCAGTAATACGCTGGATTGCCATTGCCCTTCAACCGCTCAATATAGTCTATGTATTCTTCCGAACAGCTTTCACAGAAATTGTATGGGATATGCCGGTTCTGTTGCTTTGCCTGTTCTTTAATCGGGTCGACACCCAATTGTGAACCGCATTTTTCACACTTGGAAGCGCAGTGTGTACAGTGAAAGACCTTTCTGACCGCCATGATTTTGTGCATTCGAATCAGGTCGGATCGTTCGTTGTCTTTTATTTTCCTTTTTTTATCTATGGCTATGATATCGGCCATGAACGCCCCCTTGCTGCGCATCACGCAAAATCAAAAAATATTATAGCATCGAGGTCTGGTAGTGTCAATTGCCTGTTGCGCTTTGTTTCGACTTCTACTATGAAATGCCTTCTGTGGGCAACAACTGCATTAGCATAGAACAAGAAAGGATAAGGACCTGAATTGAGGAAAATACCATTCAACGCAGACTGCCTGCCATTGTTTCTTGGGAGTCTCCCGAAAATGGACGACGATAAGGCATTTGACCTTGTCATGGCGTATTCGCCTGCCATCCCGAATTGGTCGCAGATGCCCGGCGGGGATAAAAGAGAAGGAATGGTCGCTCAGTTCGCACCCGGGCTACCCGGTTTAAAAAGACGCCAGGGTTCCCTGTATGTGGACAATGCAGATGTGGCGTTCCAGGATGAGATGCTCCGGTTTTATGAAACCTACCTTAATGCAGCATCGCATTCTGCGGACCTGGATAATGTGTTGTTTGCCTTGTCACCGGAAACCGCCCGGGGATTTTTTGCCTTTATGGAACGACTCGGTCGCCTGACTGAAGCGCCCAGAGCTGTCAAAGGGCAGATAACAGGACCTTTCACCCTTGGAACAGCGATTAAAGACCCGGCAGGCATGGCAATTTTTCATGATGATGTTCTCCGGGATATGACCGTAAAGTTGTTATCCATGAAAGCCAGATGGCAGGTGGAACAACTGGCGGCAAAAGGGTTCCCGGTGATTTTTTTCATAGACGAACCTGCGTTGGCAGGTTTCGGGACTTCCGAGTTCATCAGTATTTCACGGGAAGTCATCGTTGACTGTCTGTCGGAGCTTATTGGTGCGATTCACGATGCGGGCGGTTTGGCAGGGATTCATGTTTGTGCCAATACAGACTGGTCCATGTTGATGGAGACGGGTGCCGGGATAATCAGTTTTGATGCATACACCTATTTCGATCGCTTGATTCTTTATCAGGAAGCCGTCGTCGATTTCATGAACGCGGGAAAATGTCTGGCCTGGGGAATTGTTCCCACGGTTCATGCGGACGATATTGAAAAGGAGACGGTAACCTCCCTATCGGATCAGTTCAGATACAAAATAGAGAGTTTATTCGCCTTGGGGATTGACCCATTGGTTGTTTTAGGGCAATCTTTAATTACACCCAGTTGTGGAACCGGCGCCCTCACGCTTGGGCATGCTGAAAAGGTTTTAAGGTTGACGAAGGGTGTTTCGGACAAAATCAGAAGAGAGGAACAGTATGCTTGATACGGGAAAAAATAAAAAATTTATCGGTGCAACACAATACGTGCTGGATGAGGAGCTGGCGAGTATCGTGAATGTTTCCATGGCACTTGAAATGCCGCTGCTGTTAAAAGGGGAGCCCGGCACCGGGAAAACCATGCTGGCATACGCGATTGCAGAGAGTCTTCAAATGCCGCTGATTGTTTTGAATGTGAAATCGAGCATGAAGCTTGTGGAGGCACTTTATCAGTACGATACACTCACACGGCTCAATGACAGTCGATTCAGCGACTCGACAAGGGATGTGAGTAATATAGAGGACTATATCAAGATGGGTAAGATTGGCCAGGCTTTTACAGCGGATGTCAGGACCGTTCTGCTCATCGACGAAATCGACAAGGCGGACACCGATTTTCAGGATGACATGCTCGATGTCCTGGATCAGATGGAATTTGATATCATTGAGATCGACAAGGTTGTAAAGACCAAACATCGGCCGGTGATTATCATTACCTCAAACGCAAAGAAAGACCTGTCCGATCCATTTCTGGGAAGATGTAATTTCCATCACATTGCATTTCCGGACCCAAAAATGATGCGCAGGATTATCCATGTTCATTTTCCGAATCTTGATTCCGATCTGGTCGAAACCGCCATTGATACATTCTATCGTCTTCGGGAGTTGGATGCCGTGGAAAAACGTCCGGCAACCCGGGAATTGATCAACTGGATTCGGGCTCTGGATGCAGATCCGGATTTTAGACCGAAAAAGCTCTTGAAGGGGGCGGTGCCGTTTTTAGGCGTGCTGTTCAAGAAAAGTCAGGATTACGGCAAGGCGTTACAGCAGACGGAGCGTCGAAGACTATTTTAAAATAAAACAGTTATCCGTAAAACTCAAGCTGGACTGTCTAGGCGGTCTGCGGAAATTCGCTTTAAAGTCGGCCAAAACTCGCTCCTAAGGCGCCGTAAGACCCGCCGCTGCCAGTCGTATTTAAATATATTTATAAAAAACGACTGGTTATATCCTTGTAACCATTTTGTTTATGCTGCGGGCCTAACGGCGCCTAACGATCTCAGACAGTTGCCCGACTTTAAAACGAACCCCCGCAGACTTCTGTACGCAGTATTACTTGAGCTTTTTAGATAACCGCAAAATAAAATTGTTATACGATATTTTGAGGTGTGATTACATGTTCATTGACTTTTTCTACAAACTCAAAGAAACCGGTGTCCCGGTGAGCCCAACAGCCTTTTTGACACTTCATAAGGCATTGGACAAGGGGCTTGTTCGATCACTCGATGAATTCTATACGTCCGCCCGGACGATTCTGGTCAAGAGTGAGCGCTATTTCGATTTGTTCGACCAGGTGTTTGCCCACCACTTCAAAGGGGCTGAAATGCCGGACTATGAAGGTTTCGAGCTGGATGAAATGGCCAGAGCACTTCTGGATTCCTGGTTAAAGAACCCCAAGGAGATCGCCGATGCACTTGGCATCGATGAAAAAGACCTGAAGAACCTCTCGCCGGAAGAATTGATCGAATACTTCAAGGATCGCCTCAAGGAGCAGACCGAGGAACATCACGGGGGCAGCAAATGGATAGGAACCGGCGGCACGTCGCCGGTGGGACACTCCGGGTATCATCCGGGGGGAATGCGTGTGGGTGGTGTGTCACGAAACAGGTCTGCCGTCAAGGTGGCCATGGACAGGCGATATAAGGATTACTCCCTCAGCGGCCCCCTCACCCAGGCCATGATGGGTGAAGCACTCAAAAGGCTGCGCAACCTGGTGCCGGTGGGACCAAAAGACCAGGTCAACATCGACGAGACGATCTATCAGACCATGAAGAATGCCGGTGAAATCGAAATCGTATTTGACAGGGATATGAGAGATCGGCTGAAGGTGATTATAGCCATCGACAATGGTGGTTGGTCCATGGATCCCTATGTATCGGTGGTTCAGACGCTCTTTGATTATACCCGGGCGCAGTTCAAGGACATAAAAACCTATTTTTTTCATAACACCATTTACAGCACCCTGTGGGAAGATGCACCCCGTTATAAAAAACCCTTTAGAATGGAAAATCTTACCCGGATCGATCCGGAAACGCGCATCATTATCGTGGGTGATGCCAGTATGGCGCCCTATGAACTCATGGCTGCGGATGGTTCGATCCACCTGGAGGAACGAAGCGGAAAACGGAGTATCGACTGTCTCCAGTTCCTGGCAGACACTTTTTCGCATTGTGTCTGGTTAAATCCCATATCCAGAAACATGTGGGACTATACACAAACCATTCTGGCCATCGGCAATATTTTCCCCATGTACGAGCTATCCATTGACGGTCTGGAAAAGGCCGTTACCCATCTCATGTCCAAATAAAGCCTATTTAATATCGTCCGATAAGAGCCACACATCCTTTCCTTCCTTCTGGTTTGAAATGAGCGTATACGCAATATAATATTTGAAAATATTAGCCACATATTGAACGGTTTCCCGGCCTATTCTCTTGGCTGCAACTACTTCAACATTATCAAACCAGACATTTGGATCTAAATTCATGGATTTGGCTTCTTTGCGTAGCTTGGAAATTTTGGCAGGACCGGCATTATAGGAAGCAAATGTGAGCAGCACTCTGTTGAGCCTGTCAATACCGGGGTCATCAAAATACCTATCAATCATAAATTTAAGATATTTTGTACCGGCATGGATATTGTGTTCGATTTCATCAATTTCCGATATATTTACGTTCTTGTCGTTGGCCGTTGTCTGCAGAATTTGCATCACACCAATAGCCCCGGCATGACTCTTTTTACTTTGGTCGATCGTTGACTCTTGATAGGCAAGCGCGGCAAGCATTAACCAGTCGAAATCATAAAGATCACCATATTTTTTAAAAAAAGAGATCGCATTTTCAAACCTTTTTCTGTCTTCACCGGAAAGGTGGTTTTTTACATATTTGGTACTTTTGAGATATCGGTTGAAAAGAGTATTCCCCATCAAGGTCCCTTTTTTGTTAACCTTGACAAAGCCATTGATCACGTTTTTCAGTTGAGGCGTATTTTTTCGGATTGCCCAGGCAATTCTTGCGTTTTCCCTGAACTTAATTTCAGGATGAAGTTTGATTTTTTCAAAAACCAGAGCCCAGAACTGGCCCTTGTGGCTGTCAATGACAATCATGGGAATCAGACCTGCATTGACCATTTCCAAAAGATCTTCATCCTCGAGATTTTCGTTCGCTTCGATAATTTTAATAGTCGGCTTGCCGGCAGCCGACAAAGTCCTATTGGCCTGTTCAAGACTTTCATGATAGCTGCTCGTTTTTCTGACATGAATCTCCTTGCCACTCAGATCTGAGATGGTGTTGACAGGCGGATGCCCTGAACCGGTAACCAGAACTTCATTGATACCAGTTAAAAAAGGATCGCAGAAATCAACCTGTTGCGTTCGTTTGTCCGTTATTGTCAAATTACCTGCGGCAATGTCGCCCAAACCTTCTGATAAAGCAGGTATAAGCCTTTCTCTTGATGTGGGAATAAAAACAACATGGATTTTCAGATGACGCGTTTTCAATTGATTGTTGATCGATTTTTCAAACGCCTTTCCCATTTCATACGTTAATCCACGCTGAGTGGCCTTGTCAAAAAAATAGAATGTTTTGCTATACGGAATCAAAAACCGAATAGCCCGCTTTTGAACCATTTGTTCAAAATCACCGGTCCATTTTTTGTTTACCGATTGTGTAACAGCCGCTTCAAACTGTTCGTTCCCGAAAACACAAAAAGGGTATAAAAAACCTATTGTGATAGTCAGCAAAAATATAAATCCGCTTCCGAAAATGGTCATGTTTTTCCATTTCATTATTTACCTCCTGCCATCATAAGTAATCATGTGATCTGCTCCCCGATGGGGATATTTCCCAACAGCGTAGATATGTTAACGAACCGATACGTTTGTGATGTTAAAAAGGCGCCTGGCATTGCTGTAAGTAATATCGGCCAGATTCTCAGGACCCAGGTTACGGATTTCTGCAAGTTTGAGAAGCACCGACTTGACGAAAGCAGGTTCATTCCGGCGGGTCTTGTTCTTCTGGGGAGCCGGTGTCAGGTAAGGCGCATCGGTTTCAATAAGGAGCCTTTCCAACGGGATATGTTGGACCAGGTTTCTCAAATCGGTGCCCCTTTTTTGAAGGGTCAGAATGCCGGTGATTCCGATGAAAAACCCCAGGTCAAGATAGTCATCCAGTTCTGGTCGGTTGCCGCTGAAGCAGTGAACCACACCACGGCGATCCTTATTGGGATGGGATTTCAGTATTTCCAGGAGCCGCCCATGACTGTCCCGTTCATGCAGGATCAGGGGCAGTTGTCGTTCATCTGCCGTCTGAACCTGTCGAACAAACCACTTCTCCTGATCAGCTTTCGGGGAATACATACGGTTGAAATCAAGGCCGGTTTCCCCCCATGCGCATACCCTGGGATTTTTTGCCAGGTCTGTCAGCGTTTCCATGACCAGGTCTGAACAGGACGATGCCCGATGCGGGTGAACACCGACGGATACATATATTCCGTCGAATTTGTCGGCGATTTCAATGGCACGGATAGAAGTCTTCTGGTCAATACCCACCGTCATCATGTTTTCGATGCCATCCTGTTTTGCACGATGCATTACGGCCTCCAGATCGTTTTGATAGGAGCGGTCGTCCAGATGGCAATGGCTGTCAAAAAGTTTCATGGTTTGATTCCGACCGTAAAATCGTTACACGATTTTATGAAACGCGATGTTGTCGCTACTATGGCGAAAGGTTTACCCGCTTATGTATTTGTAGCATATTTTCAAGGGTTACAATAGTTCAAATTGAAAACAACGCTTGTGACTAAGCAATAAATATTTTCGGGATTATAACTCAAAAGAAGGTTGGTGGTATCGCGGACGGATAATCCCTGTGCGAACGTGAAAAACTCGCTCCCAAGAGACCGTAATGCCGAACAGGGCCATATCTTTAAGATGAATTTTGTATTTTGAATACCGGATGAGTTTATCGGGTAATATTTACGAGCTGTTCGGCATAACGGGCTCTATGGACCTCAGACAGTTTCACTTTCGCACAGGGATCACCCATCCGCTTTCGGGGTTACCTAATTTATTGGTTATAATCTCGAATATTATTTGTCTTTTGAAGTGAGAATCACAAAATTTCGATCCGATTTTATGGTTGCTTTCATTATGAGTATATGATTGATTTAACGGTCGTATAAACGCATGATTTATTAACACCTAATCTGAGTCTTGGAGGATAATATGTTTAAAATTGTCAGACGGGAAGAGATGGCCGAAGGAACGGTCATACTCAATGAAATCGAAGCACCCGCCATCGCCAAAAAGACCAAGCCCGGCCAGTTCGTTATTCTGAAAGCCAATGAAACCGGTGAACGCATACCACTCACCATGGCGGAAGCCGATCCTGAAGCAGGCACGATTACCGTTATCTATATGGTGGTCGGGAAATCGACGGCTCTTTTCAGGGATATCCAGGTGGGCGATGGATACCAGGATGTCATCGGCCCCCTTGGGAAAGCGACCCATCTCGAAAAATTGGGCAAGGTCATTTGCGTCGGAGGAGGAACAGGCGTTGCCGTGCTGCATCCCATTACGAGGGCACTCAAGGAGATCGGCAACCAGGTAACCTGTATTATCGGGGCAAGAACAAAGGATCTGCTCATTATGGAAGAGCAGATGAAATCGGCATCACATGACCTGCGCGTATGTACGGATGATGGCTCATATGGCCACCACGGTTTTGTAACCGAAGTCATGAAAGAGATTCTGGATGAGGGTGACGTCAAACTCGTGGTTGCCATTGGTCCGGTGCCCATGATGAAGGCCACGTCCAATATCACCAAAACCTACAATGTCAAGACGATGGTCAGCCTGAATCCGATTATGATAGACGGGACGGGCATGTGTGGTGGATGCCGTGTAACCGTCGGTGGCAAAACACGATTTGCCTGCGTGGACGGACCTGAATTTGATGGCCATGAGGTCAACTTCGATGAACTCATGCTTCGACTTCAGGCCTATACGGAAGATGAAAAGAACAGCTACGATCATTATTGTAAGGTGAGAGGGACCTGATACCTGCATATTACAT
>JAOZSO010000151.1:0-7717 GCA_029939655.1 Desulfobacterales bacterium | reverse complement strand
GAGGAGGGTTCACAAAAAACGTAGGCATACCCGTGGATCTGTCGAGGCTTTTTGCAAACCCTTGATCCGTAAGAGATTGGTGCAGATCGAGATAAAAATCGCTCAGTTCAGGTTAAAACCAAAGCAGGTAAATCCAGCAGCAAACCGGATTGAAGATTCCTCGTCAAGTTTCATGCAATGTTCGGGCGAAAGCGCTTCATAAATGCCACGGCAGTCTGAGCGTAGAGATCCGGGTAATGTTCGAAGATATTGTGGCCACACTTGGGAAAAATGGCCAGTTCGCCCTTTGAAAGACTGCGAAAAAAAGCGATACCCTGCTCTGCCTCGAAAAAGTGACCCCTGTCCGGGTACATCACCAGAGTCGGGCACGCAACGCTTTGCAATTCGGGCCGCAGGTCAAATAGACCGCGGCCATAGCTTCCTCCGTATCGGCTGCAGAGGGCATAAAAAGATTCGGCACGATCAGGTCCATGCCAGTCAACGTATTTTTTCTGGATATCAGCAGGAAGATCTCCGTATGTCGGGGGGAATTTCAGGCGGTTGAAGGCTTCCATGGTTATCCGGCTGAAACATAGGGTGCTGGCAGCCGTTAAAGTCCGGACCCTATCAGGATACCGCACTGCATAATCGACCCCCACCACACCGCCTTCGCACTGTCCCACGATATGAAATGTTTCAAGTCCCAGGTAATCCACCAGGTGTGCCATGGAAATCACCGCAGCATCCCGAAAGCCGGAACTGTTATAATGGATCTCAAAATCCATTCCGCCCTCGGACCAACCGTAACCCCTGCGGTCGTATACCAGCACACGGAAACCGGCCACCACCAGTATGGGAGCGATCTTCTCCCACATCTTGCTGCAGGAAAAACCATTATGAAGCAAAATGACGGTGTCACCCTCTCCATAAACCTCATAAAAGGTATCATGTTCATTTATCTTGACAAAAGACATAGGGGACGTCCTATAAACTAATTTGTCTAATTAGTCAAGGACGTTATATATTAGGAAATTTAGAGATTGACAAGTAAAATATACCAGGTTATGTATATCTCCATCAATTGATGGAAACGGTGCATGGGATATGTTTGATGGACCCTTTGTGTCGTTACAATGCTCAGCCCGGAAAGTTCATGAAATGTTCGGGTTAGGGAGTTTACACCATATGCCCTCCCCTCTTGAAAAGGCGCGCCTGAATCCAGATTCCATGAAGGCCAAAATCCTGACCGTTGCCCGTAAGCTGTTCGGTGACTACGGTTACAACGGCACAACCACCCGCATGATCGCAGGAAAAGTGGGTATCGACATTTCAACCCTCTATTATCACTGGGGTGAAAAGCAGGATCTTTACGAAGCCCTTATCACCGACATCAACGAGGAAATTCAGCTAAAATTCAAGGAAGTCGAAAAAAATGTAAAGAACAAACCCCTGGCGGAACGTCTTGATATCGCCATCGACATCCTGACGGATTACCTCTTCATGCATCCGGAAGTCTCCAACCTGATTCTCAACGATTCCTTCAATAAATCCAAACCGGATGTTGTTCCGGATATCAAGATCGGTGATTTCACGTCGAATATCGCCATAGCCATGGACCTGGCCAAAAGCAGAACCAATGTATCGGTCCAGACAAAGGCACGAATTCTGGCGGTCTGGAACTGCGTTCTCAACTTTATTTCCGGGGAAAGTTTTTTTCGTCCGATGCTCGACATCGACCGGCAGCATTACCTCGACACGATCAAAGAAACATTGAAATTCATCATTGTACCGGCATTTACAAAAGAGAAAAAGGAGGAAACCTATGGCATTAAACCTTGATGCTGTCGGAAAAAAAATCGGTCCAATCTCCAAGGAGTATACATGGAAAGATGCGATTCTGTATGCCCTTGGTGTTGGTGCCGGATTTTCCGACCTTGAATACTGTTATGAAAAGGACCTGAAAGTCATACCCAGTTTTGCAATCACCACCATCTATGACACCATGCCTGAGGCGCTGGCTCTCACAAACGTAAACCTGGCTGGTATTCTGCATGGTGAGCAGGAATTGATATTCCATAACCCGATTCCGCCCCAAGGTGAAATGGCCATCGAGGGCGCCATCACTGACATCTTCGACAAAGGTGAAGGGAAAGGCGCTCTGGTCATCGCCGAGAGTGAGGCTACCCACTCGAGCGGCATCAAGCTCTTTACGGCCCGAAGCACTATCTTCTCACGCCTCGATGGTGGCTTTGGTGGTGAAAATCCCCCTACCGAAACCTTCTCATTTCCGAATCGAGACCCCGACTTCACCGTCGACGCATCACCCTCTGAAACCCAGCCCTTGATTTACCGCTTGTCCGGGGATGTTTTTCCACTCCATGTGGACCCGGAATTTGCCAAGATGGCGGGTTTCGATAAACCGATTATGCACGGTCTGTGCACTCACGGCTATGCCTGCAGGGCCTTGATACAGGCACTTATCCCGGGACAACCTGAAAAAGCCAGACGGATGACCTGCCGTTTCACCAAACCGTTATACCCAGGCATGCCCCTGAAAACCCTGATCTGGAAAACCGAAGAAGGCAAAGCGGTTTGGCGTGTACAGAACATAGAAACGGGTGACATCGTCATCGACCGGGGTGTGTTTGAATATGGAGACATCCCCAAGGATGAGATCCGGTTCAACGGCCGCGTGGCCGTCGTTACCGGCGCCGGGGCAGGGCTTGGCCGCGTCTATGCCCTTGAATTGGCAAAACGGGGTGCCAAGGTTATTGTAAACGATCTTGGTGGCGCCCGGGATGGCTCCGGCGAAGCTTCTTCGACACCGGCCGACCAGGTGGTGACCGAAATAAAGGCCCTGGGGGGGGAGGCTATAGCGAATTACGATACCGTTGCCACGCCTGACGGCGGCCAAAATATTGTCAATAGCGCCCTGAGTGCGTTTGGTACCATAGATATTCTCATCAACAATGCCGGCATCCTGCGTGACAAGAGCTTTTTGAAGATGGAACCGGTAAACTGGCAATCCGTACTGGATGTACACTTAAACGGTGCTTACCATGTCACCAGACCGGCCTTTGCCGTCATGAAGGATAAAGGATACGGTCGAATCGTGATGACTACTTCGGCCGCTGGTCTCTATGGAAATTTCGGCCAGTCAAATTATACGGCCGCCAAGATGGCGCTCATCGGTCTCATGAATACCCTCAAGCTCGAAGGCCAGAAATACAACGTCAAGGTCAACACCGTCGCACCCGTTGCAGCCTCGCGTCTGACGGAAGATGTCTTGCCCCCTGAATTTTTCGATAAATTGAAACCGGAGTTCGTGGCGCCCATGGTCCTGTATCTTTCCTCAGAGGAATGCCCGGTCACCGGCAACATCTATAATGCCGGCATGGGATTTTACAACCGCGCCGCCATCGTCACCGGTCCCGGCGCCGTGATCGGAAAAGGTCAGGAAATCCCCACGCCGGAACAGGTAGTGGCAGTCTGGGAAGACATCACGTCCCTCAAGAATGCCAAAGAATACACACAACTCAACGAACAGATCGGTGACCTTCTGGCAGCCTTTTCACCCAAGAAAACCGAGGCAGCGGAACCCGCTGCGGTTGCCGGCTCCGTGGTGGATGTTTTCAATGCCATGGCAGACACCTTCAACGCCGATGCAGCCGAAGGTGTCGATGTCATCTTTCAGTTCTGTATATCAGGAAACGATGGCGGAGACTGGGCCTGCATCATCAAGGACAAGACCTGTGCCATCGATACCGGGATGAACGAACAGGCTGCGTGTACGCTCAAGATGGCGGATAATGACTTTCTCGACATGATGACCGGAAAACTCCCGGCCATGCAGGCCTATACATCCGGGAAGCTGCAGATCGAAGGCGATATCATGAAATCTCAGCTGATTGAAAAATTGTTCAAAATATAAATTCGCTGCGCGAATTTATTTGACGCAGCTTCGCTGCTTTTTTGATGTTATGTATCATGATTTTTATGGACCAAAAGTAGGCTAACCAACAAATAAGTGCTGTGCGATTTTCAAATCGAAGCGCGCAGCGATTCTATTAGGAGAAGAAAATGATTGGTATCACTTCATATGGCGCATATATACCGCGCCTGAGACTGGACAGAATGTCCATTTTTCAGGGCATGGGCTGGTTTGCACCTGCTATTATGATGGTCGCCCAGGGAGAACGGTCCATGTGTAACTGGGATGAAGACACCCTTACGATGGCTGTTGCGGCTTCAAGAGACTGCCTGAAGGGGATGGACAAACACGCATTGGACGGACTGTACCTGGCATCTACAACCCTGCCCTTTGCCGATCGTCAAAACGCCGGTATTGTGTCGGCCGCATTGAACCTGGACAGTAATCTGATCACATCTGATTTTGCAGCCTCTCAAAAAGCCGGCAGCACAGCATTGATTACGGCCCTCGAATCTGTAAAAAGCGGCGACCGAAAGAGTATCCTGGTGGCGGCATCTGACAGCCGTGATACCAGAACCGCATACTTTTATGAAATGTGGTTTGGTGATGGGGCTGCCGCCTTTACCGTGGGAGATACCGATGTCATCGCAGCCTACAAGGGATCCTATTCCGTGTCACATGATTTTGTCGATCATTACAGAGGTGCCCGTAACCAGTTCGACTACATGTGGGAAGAACGCTGGACCCGGGATGCCGGTTATGGAAAAATCATTCCGGAAGCCGTGAACGGTCTCCTGGAAAAGCTCGGCATGACCATGGAACAGGTGGACAAGCTGGTCTACCCGTGTTTTTTCAAGGGCGATCATCGCAAAATTGCTAAAAATCTGGGGGCTTCACCGGAAAAACTGGTGGACAATCTCCACGAAGTCTGTGGCGAAACCGGTACGGCTCACCCGTTCTTAATGATGGCCGCTGCCCTGGAATCATCCAAACCCGGGGACCATATCCTCATGGCCGGATTCGGCCAGGGATGCAACGCACTCATGTTCGAGGTGACCGACCAGATTACCCGGCTGGCACCCCGCAACGGGTTTGACGGCACAATCAACCACAAAAAAACCACTCACAATTACCAGAAGTGGCTGAAATTCAGAAACCTGATTCAGACGGAGATGGGCATCCGTGCGGAAGCCCCGACCCAGACAGCCACCACCGTACTCTGGCGCAAAAACAAGATGATTCTCGGATTGGTAGGTGGCAAATGCAAGGCCTGCGGAACACCCCAGTTTCCCAAAGCGGATATCTGCGTGAATCCGGACTGCGGCGCGGTCAAGAGCCAGGATGATTACGAATTTGCCGACGAGCCGGCCAAAGTGAAAACCTTCACCGGGGATTTGCTGTCGGTATCGGTAGACCCGCCGGCCATTTACGGCATGGTTCAATTTGACGTCGGCGGTCGGATGATGGCGGACTACACGGATTGTTCTCTAGATGAAATCCAGGTCGGTCTGCCGGTGCGTATGGAGTTCAAACGCAAGTGTGTGGACAAAGATCGCGGCTTTACCAATTATTTCTGGAAAGCAGTGCCGATTCCCGGCGCAGCTATCCAAGAGGATCAGGTATCCTTTGACGGCAGGGTGGCCATCGTGACCGGCGCAGGCGCCGGCCTGGGACGTGTATATGCACTGGCGCTTGCCAAACGGGGAGCCAAAGTGGTGGTCAACGACCTGGGAGGTGCCAGGGACGGCTCCGGTGGCGGTTCTGCATCACCTGCGGAAAAGGTGGTTGCAGAGATCAAAGATCTTGGTGGAGAGGCAGTGGCCAATTATGACAACGTCGCCACACCTGAGGGCGGTGAAAATATCGTCAAGACCGCTCTCGACACCTTCGGTTCAGTGGACATTCTCATCAACAATGCAGGAATCCTGAGAGATAAAAGTTTTCTGAAGATGGAACCTGATAACTGGCAGGCAGTTCTATCCGTGCACCTGCACGGCGCCTACCACGTCACCCGCCCGGCCATGGTGGCCATGAAAGAAAGGGGCTATGGCAGGATCGTGATGACAACATCAGCCGCCGGTCTTTACGGCAACTTCGGGCAGACCAACTATTCAGCAGCCAAAATGGGTCTTGTTGGTCTGATGAACACCCTCAAGCTGGAGGGGAAGAAATACAATATCAAGGTCAACACCATAGCGCCCATCGCGGCTTCGCGGCTGACAGAGGATGTCATGCCGCCGGAACTTTTTGAAAAATCAAAACCGGAGTTTGTCTCTCCGCTGGTGACGTTCCTTGCCAGTGAAGCGTGCCTGGAATCCGGCAGTATTTTCAATGTCGGTATGGGATACTTTAATCGCGCGGCCATCCACACGGGTTCCGGGGTTCAGCTGGGTGATCCGGGAAATCTGCCGACACCCGAAATGATCCGGGAAAATATGGATGCCATCAACTCACTCGAGGGCGCCACGGAAATGGCAGACGCCAATGCCGCCATATTTGCCCTGATATCTCCACCTGCCGACGCGGGAGAAGAGAAACCAGCAGAAGACAGCAGCGGTGATCTCGATGTAAAGGGTTGTTTCGCCGGCATGAAAGACACGTTCAAGGCCGAGGCGGCCGAAGGTGTCCATGTGGTGTTTCAATTCAACATTTCGGGTCAAGGCGGCGGGGAATGGAACTGCATTATCAAAGACAAGACCTGCACCATCAAGGCGGGTGTCCACGACAAACCCAACTGCACGCTCAAGATGGCAGACAATGATTTTCTCGACATGATGACAGGAAAACTCCCGGCCATGCAGGCTTACACCTCAGGAAAGCTGCAGATCGAGGGGGATATTCTGAAGTCTCAGTTGATTGAAAAACTATTTACGATATAAATTTACGCAGTAAATTTATATTAATGGAGGAATACCATGGCCACAGGAATAAAAGATAAAGTCGCTATCATCGGTATGGGCTGCAGTCGCTTCGGGGAAAGGTGGGAAGCCGGCGCGGAAGAGTTGATGGTGGAAGCATTTCAAGAATGCCTTGCCGATGCCGGCATTGAAAAAAAAGAGATCGAGGCCGCCTGGTTCGGTAGTTGCCTGGATGAAGTCAATGTGGGCAAAAGCGCGCTCCCTCTGTCGATGACACTGAGATTACCCATGATACCCGTAACACGGGTCGAAAACTTTTGTGCAACAGGAACCGAGGCTTTTCGAGGGGCCTGCTATGCAGTTGCATCGGGCGCTTACGACATCTGTCTTGCCCTTGGTGCCGAAAAGTTGAAAGACACCGGCTACGGAGGACTACCCAGTTTTACCGGGTCCAATGCCGGAACCCTTACCTGGCAGTGGTTTCCAAATTTGACGGCACCGGGCGCATTTGCGCAGCTGGCCAGTGCCTATGCCGCCAAATACAAAGTCAAAGACCAGGATCTGAAACGGGCCATGGCACATGTGTCGGCCAAAAGCCATGCCAACGGTGTACTCAATCCCAAGGCCCACCTGAGAAAGGCGGTGACAGAAGATCAAGTCATGGCATCTCCCATTATTGCCCATCCCCTGGGTCTCTTTGACTGCTGCGGTGTCAGCGATGGGGCTGCCTGTGCCATCGTGACGACGCCCGAAATCGCCAGAAAGATGGGCAAGAAGGACTTCATCACCGTCAAGGCACTTCAACTGGCACTGAGCAGTGGGGAAGAACTCGGTTACAACAGCTGGGATGGCGATCATTTTATGACCACCAGCAAGTGCAGCACCAAGGCATATCAGGAAGCGGGAATCGACAATCCCCGTGAAGATATCAGCATGATGGAGGTTCACG
>JAOZSO010000150.1:6542-7723 GCA_029939655.1 Desulfobacterales bacterium | reverse complement strand
AGCCAAATATCTCTGACCTGGCCCAAAGGACCAGGTTTTAAATGACGAAATAAAGATATATACTAAAAATTCAGGTTTAGTTATCCATCACCATGAAAACATATCCACCCAAAACAGATATCAAGAACCTGACCAGAGAAGAGCTGGCCAGGTGGTTCGAAGATCACGGCATGCGATCGTTTCGTGCGACCCAGGTTTTCAAATGGCTGTACCTGAAGCAGGTGGATGCATTCGACCAAATGACCGATCTGGGCGTAAAGACCCGGGAACTACTGTCTCAGAATTTTTTAAGTGAACGCCTTTCATTGAATCAGGTGGCATCGTCTAAAGATGGTTCTGAAAAATACTTGTTTGAGCTGGGTGACGGCAACCTCATCGAGTCCGTCCTGATACCGGAAAAGGATCATTACACCCTCTGTATTTCATGCCAGGTCGGCTGCGGCCAGGGTTGCCGATTCTGTCTCACCGCACAAAGCGGGTTGATTCGCAATCTGACATCGGCCGAAATCATCTCACAGGTACGGGACATCAGTCATTTAACCACAGGCTCCAGGAATCTGACCAACATCGTTTTCATGGGCATGGGAGAGCCTTTGGCAAACTATCGAAATGTCATTCATGCCTTGAAGGTTATCACGGACAGTGATGTGGGGCTGAAAATTTCCAGCAGAAGGATAACCCTTTCAACAGCAGGTCTCGTTTCACGAATGGCAGACCTGGGAAAAGACACCCAGATCAACCTGGCCGTGTCCCTAAATGCTACAGATAATGATACGCGCAGCAGATTGATGCCTATTAATCGTAAATACCCTATTGAAAAACTCATGGAAGCGTGCACCAGCTATCCACTGAAAAATCGAAAAAAAATCACCATTGAATATATTCTGATGAAAGGGATCAATGACACACCCGAAGATGCCCAGCGACTGGCCAGGCTGTTGAGGCCGATCAAAGCCAAAATAAACCTGATCCCTTATAACACATACGAAGGCAGCCCTTTTGAATGCCCGGACGAGCCGGTCATCTCCAGGTTTCAGGACATTCTTATTGCCGGCCATTACACGGTCATGATTCGGCGCAGCAAGGGTCAGGATATCTCTGCAGCCTGCGGCCAACTCCGCGCTATTTCACTAGCCTGATCGACTCAGCGGCTGTGTTATTCAACCTTCGTAGTAGCACAC